>CAMPIZ010000008.1 GCA_946886675.1 uncultured Flavobacterium sp. | reverse complement strand
GAACTGGGTGCCATAGAGGAACCTGAAAGCGGAATGGCTTATCCGGATCTGCTTTTCTCTCACGGAGAAATGCCTGCTACAGCTCCCGATACAACCTTTACTGCCGAAAATGACGATATATATGGCGAATTTGATGATGACTATGACGAGGATGATTTAGATATGCTGGACGGAGATAATTTTGAAGACATGGGCTTTGATGAGGGCCAGTGGAATTAATTAATCTGAGATTCTAAGGTTCTTAGTTAGTGAGAGGCTTAGAGTTAGAATCAACACTTTAAAGATCATTTTGGGAAGTTTCAGAAACCTGCTCATCTGGCAAAAAAGTATGAGCCTTGTTACAGCCATTTATAAATTAACACAAGATTTCCCGAAAGAAGAAATATTTGGACTTAATTCGCAAATAAGACGCTGTGCGGTTTCATTACCAAGCAATATTTCTGAAGGTTTTGGCAGAAATTCTGATAACGAGTTTATTCGTTTTCTTAATATAACCATAGGTTCTCTGTTTGAATTGCAAACGCAACTTGAAATAGCATATAATATCGGCTATCTGGATGAAGAAAGATTTTCAGAACTCTATAAAGACACTCGGGAGCTTGAAATAATGATTGTAACATTTATTAATAAAATTAAAGAAAGAACTAAGAACCTAAAATTCTAAGAGTCTAAGTATCTATATTAAAAATGATAAACCTTTTTAACACACACATTGAAACCCTTTCTATACACAGGGTGGGCAACAAAAGCCGCAATGAGGCTATTTTTTTATCAGAGCAGCCGTACAGCCTAAATGACGAAATTACGCCGCTGTTAAAAGAATACTTCTTTAAACCATTTAGGGATAAGGAAGAAAATTACTTTCAGTTTGCTCATGATGTAGACCTGGATTATCATGACATGTACAACATGGCTTCAGAGATTTTTACAAATCCCGGCAGCGCACATGAAGTGTCTAAAAAAATTACTAAACACCTTTTTGAACAGTCCAACCATCCGCATATTAAAAATGGCGAGGTATATGTTACATACCTTACCAATGTCTCTATAGACAATAATGTGGTTGATGCTGTCGCGGTGTTTAAAAGCGAGATAAAAACCGATTTCCTTCAGTTTGAAGAAAGAGGCAGTAATCTTGACCTTATACTTCAGCAGGGTATTAACCTTAATAAGCTTGACAAAGGCTGTATTATTTTTAATTACAAAAAAGAAGAAGGGTATAAAATACTTACCATAGACAGTAATAGGTATGATGCCCGTTACTGGCTGGAACATTTCCTTTCGGTTGATGCTTTTCAGGATGAAAATTTTATTACTAAAAAGTACCTGAAATTCTGCCAGGATTTTGCCAAAGACGTAGTTCTCCCGGCGGAAGATAAAAAAGAGGAAGTTATGTTTATGAACCGTTCTGTAAACTATTTTGCTAAAAACGATGAGTTTGAGGAAACTAATTTCCTGAACGAAGTTTTAGACAATCCGGATCTTATACCTGAATTTAAGAACTACAAGGTAGAAAAAGCGCCCAAATACAGTATAGAAGATGTTACTACCTTCCCTATTGCAAATGGCGCAGTTACAGATGCCCGCAAAAAAATTAAGAACGTAATTAACCTTGATACCAACATCCAGATAAAAATGGATTTTGTTAACCCGGAGAGTGCCGAAAAATTTGTAGAAAAAGGCTGGGACGAAGAAAAACAAATGTATTACTATCTTGTTTATTTTAACAAGGAGCAAAAAAGCTGATTTATCAGCAAATTCTATATATTTAAGAGAGGCTTTAAAGCCTCTTTTTTGTTATGTTAAAGGAGGCATAAAATATACCTGAATACCTAAATTTAGCGTTTTATTAGGGTTTAATTTCATAACTTAGAATTTGTAAAACTTTTCGCAAAAATGGCCCCGTGCTTCCGGCTCTGTCTTATCATTTTACTTTTTTTTGTAGCCATGCCTGTGGCTGCACAGGTTCCGCCTGCGCCACAGGACTCTGCTAAGATAAAAAGGGATGAGATGTATAAGAATATTGAAAACTATTCTAAAAAAAGAAAGTTTACAAAATTTATCCATAAGCTAATTTTTAAACCGGTAAGAAAAAAAGAACCCGCGGGAAGCCGTAAAAGGACAAAAAAGAAGGCCCCGGAAATGCAGAACACCTATGAGCAGTATGAGGGTAAAATTGTGCGTAACATAGATATTAATACTATGGATCCCTTTGGGTACTCTATTACCGACACAACCCGAAGGCCTGCAAACTGGCTGGAAAAATTTGGTAACAGCGTACACCTTAAGACTAAGGAGATGACCATACGCAACCTTCTCCTTGTCAAAAAAAATAAGCCATTGGATTCACTTCTTGTAGAAGAATCAGAACGTCTTATACGTTCACAGCGTTATACCCGCCGTGTAGACATATTGCCCAAGCCCATTCCCGGAAGTAAAGATTCCATAGACCTTGAGATAAGGGTATTGGATTCCTGGAGCCTTATACCAAATGGTTCGGCTTCTTCCAGCCGTACCTCATTAGAGTTAACGGAAAGGAATTTTTTTGGGCTTGGCCATGAATTCCGTAATGAGTTTGACAAAAATTTAAACACAGGAGAAACAGCATATCTAGGCCGTTATACAGTGCCCAATATACTTAATACCTATGTGAGCGCTGCCATTAATTATGAAATCTCCATGGGGCAAAACTCTCTTAAAAGTTTTGGCCTACAGCGTGAATTTTTCTCTGCCTATACCCGCTGGGCAGGAGGTATCTATTTTGAGGAACGCTTTGAGCGCGATTCGCTGCCCGACCTGAATGGTATTTTTGCCATACAGAATATGAAATCGGAAGCTGGAGATGCCTGGGCAGGTTACTCTTTTAAAATATTCAAAGGTTTTACAGAAGAAGACCGTACTACGAACCTGGTAACAACTGCCCGGTACTTTAACCGCAGGTATAAAGAAACACCTTCTGTACTTTATGACAGTATAGGATATTACAGGGACGAAAAATTATACCTGGCCAGTATTGGTATCACCTCCCGAAAATTCGTTCAGGATAAATTTCTTTTCAACTATGATATAGTAGAAGATATACCTATAGGTAAAGTGTATTCGCTTACAGGAGGTATGCAGGATAAAAATGGAGAGCACCGGCTTTACCTGGGCGGGCGCTATGCCTTTGGTAACTATTACAAATGGGGATTCCTGAGTATTAATACCGAGCTTGGTTCCTTTTTTTATAAAGACCTTACCGAACAAACCACCTTGCGATTTGATATACTTTATTTTACAAACATAAAAGAACTGGGTAACTGGCGGATGCGTCACTTTATACAGCCGATACTCGTTTTTGGCGATAACAGGATGCCTTTTATTAAAGACCAGCTTAACCTTAATGGCACTAATGGCATACAGGGCTTTGACAGCACAACACTTTTAGGAACAAAGAAATTCACCCTAACCTTTCAAACCCAAACTTATTCACCCTGGGATGTACTGGGCTTCCGTTTAAATCCGTTTGCAAATATTACCCTGGGGGTTATTGGAGATGAAGAGAACAAGCTGTATGAAAGTAAAATATATTCAAAATTCGGGGTTGGTCTGCTTATAGCAAATGACTATCTTGTGTTTAACAGCTTTCAGCTTTCTATAGCATTTTATCCTAATATACCAGGCTCGGGCGAGAATATTTTCAAGACAAATACCTTCCGCAATAACGATATTACCCTTCCGGATTTCCAGATTGGCAGGCCAACTGTAGTGCCCTACCAGCAATAACCAAGTGTTAAAAGTTTTTTTTAACTTTATAAGTAACAAATCGCTATGAGGTTCGTCATACTTATAACAAACTAAAAACCTACACTTTTGGAAACTATCCTGAGCATTAATAACCTCGATAAAAAATTTGGAAAGGTGCATGCAGTAAAAAATGCATCATTCGAAATAAATAAGGGTAATGTATACGGTATTCTTGGACCTAACGGCAGCGGAAAATCTACCACCCTTGGCATAATACTTAATGTTGTAAACAAAACTTCCGGCAGCTACAAATGGTTTGGCGGCACTATGGAAACCCACGATGCCCTTAAAAAAGTTGGTGCTATAATAGAGCGGCCTAATTTTTACCCTTACATGTCGGCTTATGAAAACCTTAAGCTGGTTTGCAAGATAAAAGGCGCACCATTACATAAAATTGATGAAAAGCTGGAACTGGTAGACCTTCTGGAAAGAAAAGACAGTAAATTCCGGACCTATTCACTGGGTATGAAACAAAGGCTTGCTATAGCTTCTGCCCTGCTTAATGACCCTGAAATACTAATACTGGATGAACCTACAAACGGCCTTGACCCGCAGGGTATCCGCCAGATAAGGGATATTATCCGCCGCATTGCCTCCCTGGGCACCACCATCCTGCTGGCTTCTCACCTGCTGGACGAAGTAGAAAAAGTTTGCAGCCATGTTGTGGTTTTAAGAAGAGGTGTAGTGCTTTACAGCGGTACCGTGAACGGTATGATTGCGAACGAAGGTTTTTTTGAGCTTCAGGCCGATAACAATACTGCTGTAAAAAACCTGCTTGCTTCCCATACTTCTGTAGATAAGATTGAGGAAAGCGAAGACAAGCTGCTGGTTTACCTAAAAGATAATCTTGAGGCCTGCGAACTCAATAAATACCTGAGCCAAAACGGTATTTACCTTCAGCATCTGGTAAAAAGAAAATACAGCCTCGAAGAACAGTTTATCCAGTTAACATCAAACCAAGCTTAAAAACAACACAGCCGTTATGAAACGACTTTTAGAAATAGAACTACAGAAACTCTGGAAAAACAGGGCAAGCAAAATCCTAATTATAACCTATTTTGTACTGCTTTCATTTATTGCTTTACTGGCATCTGTAAATTTTAAGATTGTAGGCATCGATTTCCGCCTTGCAGACCAGGGTATCTTTAATTTCCCATATATATGGCATTTTAATACATATATTGCTGCAGTACTCAAGTTTTTCCTTGCCCTTGTTATAGTATCAATGATGGCAAACGAATATACTTATGGTACACTTAAGCAAAACCTTATAGACGGGCTTAGCAAAGAAGAGTTTATAAAGTCTAAAGTAATAACCGTTATACTCTTTGCCTGTATCTCAACAGTTTTTATTTTTCTGCTATCACTGGTTTTAGGATACAGCTTTTCCTCTTATACAGAGGCATCTATTGTTTTTAGCGATATGCAATATATATGGGGTTATTTTTTAAAACTGGTTGCCTTTTTTTCTTTCTGCCTATTTGCCGGAATTCTGATTAAGCGTTCTGCATTTGCAATAGGTTTTGTATTCCTGTGGTTTGTAATCGAGAGTATAATGCGTGGGCTCCTGGCTTTTAAAATATTTAAAGATAATCAGAAAACAGGTGAATTTGTAGCTGGCTTCCTACCGCTGGAGTCCATGAGCAATCTTATAAAAGAACCGTTCACAAGGTTTGAAGCATATAAGGCTATAGAATCTCAGGTATCAGGTGCTCAGGAAATTAAGTTTTATGGTATCCACTGGTATGAAGCTGTTATAGTTATGGGGTGGATTGCCATATTTATAACATTATCCTATAATATTTTGAAAAAGAGGGATTTATAGCATAAACCGCAATGAGGTTTTGTAAAATTTATATAAATTTACAAAAAACTTAACATTGCTGCTGTGAGATTGAAGTTTACTTACCTGCTGTTATTGCTATTTAATATAGCGGCTTGGGCGCAAAACGACTGCCCCGAAGCAATAACGGTTTGTGGTAATATGAACTACAAAGATCTCGATGCCTCAGGTATTGGCGATATACAGGAACTTACTACAAATGCCTGCAGCAACCCCGGATTGGGAGATAGTGAAGATAACACTATTTGGTTTAAACTGGTTATCAAGGATGGAGGAACATTAGGTTTTGTGCTCACCCCGGAAAGCGATAATATTTTTGTTGATTTTGATTTTTGGCTTTTTGGCCCAAATGTAGAATGCGGTGCACTGGGAGTTGCCGAGCGCTGTTCTACAACAAATCCTATTAACGCACAATTAGATTATAATACTACAGGTATGAATGATACTTCTGAAGACTATTCGGAAGGACCAGGTGCAGATGGGGATGCCTTTGTAGAGTGGGTTACTGTAGAAGATGACGATGTATACTATTTATTGGTTAACCGTCCTCATGGCTTTAGCAACTTTGCTATAGAGTGGACAGGAACAGCAACTTTTCATGAGGTCCCGGTTTTTTTAAATCCGGATAATATCCCTCTCGACATGAGCCTTTGCGATGATAGTGATGGAGAGTATGACCAGGCTGCTGTTTTTAACCTCACTGTTTATGAGGCTATGTTTATAGGCAGCCAGACGGATGTTGAAATAACCTACCATACCAGCCTTAATGATGTTACTACGGGTGAAGATCCTTTGCTAAATCCCGATGAATTTGTGAGCACTACCGGATTGCAGACTATCTATCTCCGTATGACAAACCCTATAACAGGCTGCTTTGATATTGAGGAATTTAATGTTGAAATACCTGTTTTTGCATCAGAGCCGTCAGATTTGGAGTTGTGCGATATTAACTATAACGGAATAAGGGAATTTGACCTTACTGCTAATGAAGGTCCTATATCCGGAAATGTACCGGGTTCTATAGTTACCTATCATAATACTGAAGATGATGCCATAAACGGGACAAACACTATAGGGCCATTATACGAAAATCAGGAACCTTATGAAAGTGAGGTTATCTGGGCAAGGCTTATAAGGCCAGATGAAGAATGTATAGATGTTATCTCCTTTACAATATCAGTAAATCCAATGCCAGTCTTTAATAATCCTGACAACATTGTACTGGATATTGAAGAGTGTGATGATAATGACGGAATGTTTGATCAGGCTGCAGTTTTTGATCTTACTGTACATGAAGAAATGTTTACAGATAATCAGGAGAATATCCTCATTACATACCATGAAACACATAACAACATGGTATTAGGTATTGCCCCTATAACATCTCCTGCTGCTTATATAAGCACACAGTCATCCAAAACAATTTATGTAAGGATGACCAATACCGAAACAGGTTGCCATGTTTTTGAGGAATTTAATATCATTATTCCGGTTTTAGCAGTCAGTGCTGATGATATAATGCTTTGCGATATAAACAATAACGGTATACGTGAGTTTGACCTCAGCTCTAATGATGATTTAGTTGCAAATAGCAATCCCGATGCCACAGTAACTTATCACACTTCCCTAGAAAATGCCGAAAATGGACAAAGCCCGGTAGGCCCGTTATATGAAAATCAGGTTCCTTATGAAAGCGAAACAATATGGGCCAGGCTGGAAATAGCGGGGGAAAACTGTTTTGATATTATACCGTTTACAATTGGTATTTTTAATTTTGAGGAGTATCCGGATATAACCGTTTGCGATCCGGAGAGTGAAAACAGCCTTACAGTTTTTGATTTAACCGTGAATGAAAATATGATTTCCGGTGGTAATGCTAATGTCATTTTTACCTACTATGCCAGCGAGGCAGACTTAGCGAATAACAATCCTATAGCTGCTCCGGAAAGCTACATGAGCATTATAAATCCGCAAACCATTTATCTGACAATTTCTAATCCTGTTACGGGTTGTTTTGAGACCCAGGAATTTGACATTCATAATACCGCTCTTACAGCAGGTGAACCGGAAGATTTGTTTTTATGTGACACAAACCTTAATGGTTTCCAGGTTTTTAATCTTACAGAAAATACAAACCTTATAAATAGCGGCAATACTGATACAGTAGTAACCTTTTATTTAACACAGCAGGATGCACTGGACGATGTAAATGCCATTGATCCCATGCATCAGAATGCAACAGCATATACAGCTGAAACAATATGGGCAAGGGTAGAAAGAATATCAAATCCGCTTTGTTTTGATGTTACTTCATTCACTTTAAATATCAACAACCTTCCTGTTCTAAACAATCCGCAGGATATAATACTGGACCAGGTACAATGTGATGATGACGGGGTTAACGATCAGTCGGATATATTCGATCTTACTATTCACGAAACTATGTTTACAGGAAACCAGCAGGATGTTGTATTCTCCTATTATGCGAGCCTGCAGGATTTAAATGATAATATCCCGATTCCCAATCCAAATACTTATGCAAATATCACTAACCCGCAAACGGTTTTTGTGCAGATGCACAATACTGTTACCGGCTGTACCAGCCTGCCGGAAAGCTTTCTTATAGAAATTACAAATCCGGTTGTGGCAGGAGAACCACAGGATTTATGGCAGTGTGACCTTAACCTTAACGGAAGGCAGTCGTTTATTTTAAGCCTTAATGATGATTATATTAAAAACGGTATAGAAGGGATTGTAACATACTATGCCTCAGAAGAAGATGCTTTAAATGAAGTGAATCCGCTTAATGATGTACACATGAACAGTACTCCTTATACCGGGCAGACCATATGGGCAAGGCTGGAAAGCACAAACGGGTGTTTAGGGTTTGATATAACTTCGTTTACTATTAGTGTAGAACATCTTCCGGAACTGGATTATTCAGTAAGCATTCAGGACTTCTCCCAGTATGATAACTCCATAGCAGTTAACCTTGATAACTGGGAAGAATTTGAATATTCTATAGATGGAGAGAATTATATAGCAACACCATATTTTGATAACCTTATTCCTGGACTCTATACGCTTTATATACGATCTATAGATGGGTGCCGTACTGCACAGGAAGAACTGGTTATACTTAATTATCCTAAATTCTTTACCCCAAACGGAGATGGCATAAACGAGACCTGGCAGGTATACTTTATTTATTTTTTACCTAAATCAAAAGTTTCGATTTTCGACCGTTTTGGTAAGCTCGTTAGCAGTTTTTGGGGAGACCATATTGGATGGGATGGAACCTATAATGGCGAAAGACTGCCATCTACCGACTACTGGTTTGTTATAGAACTTGAAGATGGCCGAAATGTTAAAGGGCATTTTGCTATGGTGAGATAATCTTTTTTCTGTTAATTTTATGAGAAAATTAACTAAGAGATACATTCTCAACCAGCTATGAAAAATTTTACCTTACTATTATTAACTTTATTTACCCTTAATACATTTGCCCAAAAGGAAGCCAACAACTGGTATTTTGGTGTTAATGCGGGTATACGCTTTCTGGATGATGGTTCTGTACAGGCACTTTCAGATGGTGCTATGAGTACCAATGAGGGATGTAGTTCCATATCCGATCAAAACTTCAACCTGCTTTTTTATACAGATGGCCGTACCGTTTGGGACCGTAACCATGTAATAATGCCCAATGGAGATTATATGGGAGGTACAGGCCTGTTAGGCGATCCTTCCAGTACACAGTCAGGTATTATAGTCCCTAAAAAGGGAGATCCCAATATTTATTACATTTTTACTGTAGACGAGCCTCACCATGGTAATGCTGCTTTTTTTCCGGAACAGTTTCCGCCGGGAAACCTCTATGATAATGGAGGAATGATACCCGATGTAGATGATGGTTTTAATAATGGATTCAACTACTCTATTGCAGACCTCTCTGTTGCGGGAGAAAATGGAAGTATAGGCGATGTTGTTACTCGCAACGTCCATTTAACAACCTATAATCCTGTTATAACAGAAGAAGCCAGTTATAAATGCTCTGAGAAAATTACTGCGGTGAAAAGCGGAGACGGTTCGGGCTATTGGGTAATTACCCATTTTATCGATAAGTTTTATGCATTTTCGGTTGATGAAAACGGCGTAAACGAAACCCCTGTAATAACGCAGATTACACCTGTTATTCCTTACACCGGATATCGTAGAAATGCTATTGGATGCCTGAAAGCCTCTCCTGATGGAGACAGGCTGGTGGTGGCACACATGCAAAAATCAACCTTTACAGGTCAGGCCAGCATGGATGGTACCGTTTACCTGTATAATTTTGACAATACTACAGGTATAGTTTCTTCTCCACTGCAAATAAGCAACAATACCCTGCCTTATGGGGTAGAGTTTTCTCCATCGGGTAACAAGCTCTATGTTTCCTACGATTTTAATAACGTAGGTTTTGGAGGCGTACAGCAATATGACCTGCAAAGCAATAATATACCCTTAAGTGCTATAATGGTAGGAAACACAACACAATCGGGTACACTCCAGCTTGGCCCCAATGGTAAAATATACAGGGCGGTGCTTAACGAACCTTTTTTAGACGTTATTGAGAATCCTGAGGAAACCGGAGCACTTTGCGGTTATCAGTTAAATGCCGTTACACTAGCCCCGGGAACAATATCATTTTTTGGCCTCCCCCCTTTTATCACTTCCTTTTTTTCCGCACTTATAGATGTGCAAAATCTTTGCCTTGGAGATGCTACACAGTTTAGCCTTGATGTTAACGATGAGTTCGATACTATTTCATGGGATTTTGGAGACGGAAGCGCTCCATCTACAGATGTTAACCCAGTACATACTTATGCCGTTATTGGAAATTATACAGTAATTGCTTCTATAACCCGGGAAGGTGAGGTATTTAATTTCCAGAAAAATATTAAGATACATGAAGTACCTGTGGCTAATATGGCTGCAGATTTAACGGAGTGTGATACTAATCTGGATGATGCAGCATCTTTTACTTTAAGTGATAATACTGCGGCAATCCTGGGCACACAGGATCCTGATGATTATGATGTATTCTATTTTAACTCTCAGCAAGATGCTGAAGCCGGTACTGCATCCCTTAACGAGGATGGGTACACGAATACAGTAAACCCGCAAACTATTTATGCCCGTATACAAAACAAGGCAAATAATGCTTGCTATGATATTATAACATTTGAAATTACCGCACTTCCTGTTGCTGATATAGATACTCAGGATCAGGCTAAGGTATGCCTTAATACCGGCGATAGTGTAACTATAACAGCAGGCACAAACAATCCGCAGTTTAGTTATTTATGGTCTACGGGAGCAACAACATCCACTATAAACGTTAACCAGCCGGGAACATATACTGTAACTGTTACAAACGAGACAGGCTGCCCTGTAATGCGCACAGTAACTGTAACACCATCGGATGTGGCTGTAATTGAGAATGTGGATGTAATAGACCTAACCGGTAATAATACTGTTACAGTGCATGTAACACCATCTAACAATGTAAACACTACTTATCTGTACAGTCTTGATATGCCAAACGGACCCTTTCAGCAATCAAACTTTTTTGCAAATGTAGAACCGGGGCTGCATACCGTATATGTATATGATGAAAATGGCTGTGGGGTAGTATCAAAAGATATTTCAGTACTTTTTATACCTAAGTTCTTTACACCAAATGGTGATGGCACAAATGACACCTGGGATATTGTGGGCATGAATGCCTTATTCTATCAAAGCAGTTCTATAGATATATATGATCGTTTTGGCAAGCTGGTCGCCAGCGTAGACCCAAAAGGTAACGGCTGGGATGGAAATTATAATGGCTATGCCCTGCCTTCAACAGATTATTGGTACGTAGTTACCCTGGAAAACGGTCGGGTAATAAAAGGGCATTTTAGTATGGTGAGATAAAAATTATTAGTGAAGAAAAAAGAAAATCCCGCCGATTGGCGGGATTTTCTTTTTCATATCAAATATCATTAAGCGATTTTAAAACGCTTCCTGTCATTTTCATTCAGGTATATTTTACGTAAGCGTAAGCTCTTAGGAGTTACCTCTACATACTCATCTTTCTGGATGTACTCCAACGCCTCTTCAAGAGAGAATTTGATAGCCGGGATAATCCTTGCTTTATCATCTGCACCTGACGAACGTACGTTAGTAAGCTTCTTGGTCTTGGTTACATTAACCACCATATCATCACCACGTGAGTTCTCACCAATAACCTGACCTTCATAGATATCCTCGTTAGGATCTACAAAGAATTTACCTCTATCCTGTAGCTTATCAATAGAGTAAGGTATTGCCTTACCATTTTCCATTGAGATAAGCGAACCACTTAAACGTCCAGGTATCTCACCTTTAAATGGTTGATACTCTAAGAAACGGTGGGACATGATAGCTTCACCCGCTGTAGCTGTAAGCAACTGGTTTCTTAAACCAATGATACCCCTTGAAGGAATATTGAACTTAACAATCATACGGTCTCCTTTTGGCTCCATGCTAAGCATTTCACCTTTACGTACCGTAACAAACTCTACCGCACGTCCTGAAAGGTTTTCAGGAAGGTCGATAGTAAGTTCTTCTACTGGCTCACATTTAACACCATCAATTTCTTTGATAATTACCTGTGGCTGGCCTATCTGAAGCTCATACCCTTCCCTTCTCATGGTTTCAATAAGAACTGATAAGTGAAGTACACCACGGCCAAATACCATAAATTTATCGGCACTGTCAGTCTCATTAACCCTTAAGGCAAGATTTTTTTCAAGTTCTTTGTTCAATCTGTCCTTAATGTGGCGTGAAGTAACAAATTTACCTTCTTTACCAAAGAAAGGAGAATCGTTTATAGTGAAAAGCATGCTCATTGTAGGCTCATCAATAGCAATGGTTGCTAATGCTTCAGGATTTTCAAAATCGGCAACTGTATCCCCAATCTCAAAACCTTCAAGCCCAACAAGGGCACAAATATCACCTGCAAAAACCTGCTCTACTTTTTTACGGCCAAGGCCTTCAAAAGTATGAAGTTCTTTAATTTTTGTTTTAATAATTTTTCCGTCACGCTTAACAAGCGATACATTCATACCCTCTTTTAAACTTCCCCTTTGCAGGCGGCCTATTGCAATACGGCCTGTAAAGCTTGAAAAGTCAAGCGATGTGATAAGCAATTGCGGAGTACCTTCTGATACTTTCGGAGCAGGAATGTGCTCAAGTACCATATCAAGAAGCGGCTCTATATTCTCAGTTTTGTTTTTCCAGTCAGTACTCATCCAGTTTTGCTTAGCAGAACCGTAAACAGAAGGGAAATCAAGCTGCCATTCTTCTGCACCAAGCTCAAACATAAGGTCGAATACTTTTTCATGTACTTCTTCTGGAGTACAGTTTTCTTTATCTACCTTGTTAATTACAACACATGGCTTAAGACCAAGATCTATAGCTTTTTGAAGTACAAAACGTGTTTGCGGCATTGGCCCTTCAAAAGCATCAACCAGTAGCAGTACACCATCAGCCATATTCAATACACGCTCTACCTCTCCACCAAAATCGGCGTGGCCAGGAGTATCTATAATGTTGATTTTTGTGTCTTTGTAAGTTACAGAAACGTTTTTAGAAGTAATGGTAATACCCCTTTCACGTTCAAGGTCGTTGTTGTCAAGTATCAGGTCACCCGTGTTCTCGTTTTCACGGAATAACTGGCAATGGTACATAATTTTGTCAACCAGCGTAGTCTTACCGTGGTCAACGTGAGCAATAATTGCAATGTTTCTTATAGACGCCATCTTTCTTTTTTTGGAGGTGCAAAGGTACACTTTATTTTGATATAAAAAACACTAATAACGAGACACTTAAGAATGTATTAACTTTAAATGTCATTACTGCAAACATTCGTTAAATTACAATTAACAAGCTTCTGACTACGAATACATTTAATTATATTTGAAATACACGCATTTAACATAATTTATCGTACAACCTAAATGAATACTTTTTTAATAGTTTTTACTGCAGTAAATGTACTTTTCAATATTATGCCCCTTATAAGGAATGACTACTGGACATTCAGGGTTTTTGACTATCCAAGGCTGCAAAAATTAACGCTTTCCTTTGTTTGCATTATCCTTACAGCCTTTTCTTATAAAGGTGAACAGTGGGAATACATAACATTGCTTTCCCTGTCAGGCATTAACATCATTTACCTGTTATACCACATTCTTCCATTCACGGTTTTAGCTAAAAAGCAAATGCTCACCGCAAAAAACAGTGATAAGAGCAACAGGTTAGAAATTGTTATAGCAAATGTATATCAGGAAAACCGCAATGCACAGGGATGCCTTACAGAAATAAAAAAGGCAGACCCCGATATTGTACTGCTTTTAGAAACTGATAATTTCTGGGCAGATGCAACATCAGAGCTCAAAGAAAAATATCCGTACAACCGCCTGATACCCCTGGAAAACACATATGGAATGATTTTATATTCCAGACTGGATTTAAAAGACACAGAAGTAAAATATATGGTAGAAGAAGATGTACCGTCAATACACACTAAAATTGTACTGAAAAGCGGTAAAGAAATTCAGTTATTTGCGCTTCACCCTACTCCGCCGGTTCCTAATGAGAATATAAGATCTACAGAAAGAGATAAGGAACTGTTGCTTACAGCAGACTTATGCAAAAAAAGCAAGCTTCCGGTAATTGTTATGGGAGACCTTAATGATGTTGCCTGGAGCTATACAACAAAGTTATTCTTAAAAATGAGCAACCTGCTTGATCCGCGGCTGGGGAGAGGTTTTTTTAATACATTCCATGCACGGTATCCGTTTATGCGGTTCCCGCTGGATCATGCCTTTGCTTCTTCACATTTTAAATTTGTATGCATGAAAAGGCTCAACAACTGCGGGTCAGACCATTTTCCTATTTGTGTGAGCCTGCAGCTTGAGGAAAGTGCCACGCATGAACAGCATGGAGAAAAACCAGATAGCGAAGATATAGCCGAAGCAAACGAAAAGAAACAAAAAGCTACATAACAGAAAAGCTCCCTTACAGGGAGCTTAATTTTTTATATACTAACAGTAAGCTGTAATTAAAGTGCAGCTACGTGTTTAGTTAAGCTTGATTTAAGGTTTGAAGCCTTGTTAGCGTGAATTATATTTTTCTTAGCTAATTTATCGATCATAGAGATAACAGAAGATAATTTCTCTGAAGCTTCATTCTTATCTGTAGCTATACGTATTGCTTTAATAGCATTACGAGTAGTCTTGTGCTGATACCTGTTCAACACTCTCTTCTTTTCGTTGCTTCTGATTCTTTTTAAAGCTGACTTGTGATTTGCCATTTTGTTAACTTAAATATCTTGTTATAAAAATTGTAGTCCGTAGGGGAATCGAACCCCTGTTACCAGGATGAAAACCTGGCGTCCT
>CAMPIZ010000007.1 GCA_946886675.1 uncultured Flavobacterium sp. | reverse complement strand
CTATATGAAGTGTGCATTAGTTACAGGCGGATCAAGAGGTATAGGCAGTTCTATATGTCAAAAACTGGCAGCAGATTCTGATTACCATATCCTTATTAATTACCAATCTAATATAAATGCGGCACAGGAAACGCTTGGTAAGGTTATTGCTGCCGGTGCTACAGGGGAGCTGATAAAGTTTGATGTGGCAAATGCCGAAGAGGTAAAAACAGTACTGGGGCAGTGGCAGGAAAACAATCCTGATGCTGTTGTTGAGGTAATTGTAAATAATGCAGGCATTACCCGGGACGGATTGTTTATGTGGATGTCTCACGACGACTGGAACCAGGTAATAAATACCAGCCTTAATGGTTTTTATAATGTAACTAACTTTTTTATACAGAGGCTTTTGCGTAATAAATATGGGCGTATAATAAATATGGTTTCTGTATCAGGTGTAAAAGGGACGCCGGGACAAACCAATTATTCTGCTGCTAAAGCGGCTGTTATAGGCGCTACAAAAGCACTGGCACAGGAGGTAGCAAAAAGAAATATAACTGTTAATGCTGTTGCTCCCGGATTTATTAAAACGGATATGACTGGGGAGCTTGATGAGAAAGAACTAATAAAACTTGTGCCGGCAAACCGTTTTGGCGAAGCGGAGGAAGTGGCAGACCTTGTAAGTTTTCTTGCTTCAAAAAAAGCGGGTTACATTACAGGCGAAGTTATTAATATTAATGGAGGGATATACTCTTAATATAAATTGAGTGGCTAATGGACAGGAGAGTAGTAATAACAGGTATGGGAATTTATTCCTGCATAGGCACTTCGCTGGACGAGGTTAAGGATTCCCTGTACAATGGCAAATCGGGTATACAATTTGACGCTGAGAGGAAGGAGTTTGGATTTAGGTCGGCATTAACCGGTGTTGTACCTAAACCTGAGCTTAAAGAAATGCTTAACAGGAGGCAGCGTATTAGTATTGGCGAAGAAACAGAATATGCATATATGGCTACTATACAGGCTTTAAAGCAGGCAGGTATAGATGAGGATTTTCTTGATAATAATGAAGTGGGCATAATGTATGGAAATGACAGTGTTTCTAAAGCTATTATAGATGCAACCGATATCATAAGGGAAAAAAAAGATACAGCGTTAATAGGGTCCGGGGCTATATTTAAATCCATGAACTCTACCGTAACCATGAACCTTTCCACTATTTTCAGGCTAAAAGGCGTAAACCTAACAGTAAGCGCTGCCTGTGCAAGCGGATCGCACTCGCTGGGCATGGGTTATCATCTCATTAAGAGTGGGTTGCAGGATTGTATAATATGCGGAGGCGCACAGGAGATAAACAAGTACGCCATGGGCAGCTTTGATGGCCTGGGTGTTTTCTCTCCTGATGAGGCAGATCCTGCAAAAGCATCAAGGCCCTTTGATGCCAGCCGAAACGGGCTCGTGCCAAGCGGTGGCGGAGCAACCCTTATTTTAGAAAGTTATGACTCTGCTATAAAAAGAGGAGCTCCTATACTTGCAGAAGTAATAGGCTATGGTTTCTCTTCCAATGGGGGGCATATTTCTACACCAAATGTAGAAGGCCCTGCAAAAGCTATGGAAAAAGCATTGCAGCAGGCAGGCATAAATCCGGAAGATGTAGATTATATAAATGCACATGCTACCTCAACACCTGTAGGAGATGCCAATGAGGCAAAGGCCATTTACGAGATTTTTGGAAACAGGCCTTATGTAAGTTCAACAAAATCTATGACAGGCCATGAATGTTGGATGGCAGGTGCCAGTGAGGTAATCTATTCAGTATTAATGATGCAGCATTCTTTTATAGCGCCAAATATTAATTTTATAACTGCTGATGAAGACTCTGCTAAATTAAATTTAGCCACAACAACGGTAGATAAAGAAATTAATATATTTTTGTCGAATTCTTTTGGATTTGGAGGAACAAATTCAGCTTTAATAGTAAAAAAAATATAATAAAGATTATGGATAAGGCGGTTATTACTGAGAAGATTAATGAATTTTTAATCGATGAGTTTGAGGTGGATGCAGAAGCCATAACACCCGATGCAAACCTTAAAGATACTTTAGGGCTTGACAGCCTTGATTATGTAGACCTTGTGGTAATTATAGAATCTAATTTTGGGGTAAAGCTGGGCGAAGAGGATTTTGTGGGGATAGCTACTTTTCAAAATTTCTATGACCTTATAGAAAACAAAGTTAAAGCGGCTAAGGCAGCAGTATGAGCGAATGGGACGGAAAATCTAAAGGCAGTCTCCTGGGGTATAAAATTTTTGTTTTTTGCATCAGGAATTTCGGCATTAGAGTTTCTTACGGCGTACTATACTTTGTAGCAGCCTATTATTTCCTTTTTCTTAAAAGCAGTAATAAGGTAACCTTTTATTATTTTCATAAGCGTCTTGGCTATCCTAAAGGCAAAGCCAGGAAGATGGTATATCAAAGCTATTATACTTTTGGACAGACGCTTATTGATAAAACGGCTATATCTGCCGGGCTTCGGGATAAATTTACTTATGAATTTGACGGCGTTGAAAGGCTTAATGAAGTACTTGCCAAAAAACAGGGAGGTGTGCTTATAAGTGCGCATATTGGCAATTTTGAAATTGCGGAGTATTTTTTTTCTGAGCTTGAAGGGCATTTCCAGATAAACCTTGTTACCAGCGATCTTGAGCACGATGCTATAAAAGAGTACTTAGACAGTATAGCAACAGGATCTAAAATCAAATTCATAATAATAAAAGACGATCTTTCGCATATTTATGAAATAAACAATGCCCTTGCCAATAATGAGCTTATATGCCTTACCGGTGATCGTTATATGGAAGGAGTGAAGCATCTAAGTGCACCATTTCTGGGAGAAGATGCTAATTTTCCGGCGGGTCCATTCCTTATAGCTTCAAGACTTAAAGTGCCTGTACTGTTTGTGTATGTAATGAAGGAGAAGAACCTTCATTATCATTTGTATGCCCGTAAAGCCGAAGTAAAACACAGGGATGAAAAGGGACTTCTTACTACTTATATTCAAAATGTTGAGGCCATGCTGCAACAATATCCGTTGCAATGGTTTAATTATTTTGATTTTTGGGGAGCTTTCAAAAGGCTGGAAAAATGAAAAACGTACTTGTAATTTATTTTTCGCAGTCCGGCCAGCTTAAAGAGATTGCCGATTCCATTACTGGCCCCTTAAAGGCAATGCCACAGGTAAACGTTACATATTATAAAATTGAAATGGAAACCCCATTTCCGTTTCCGTGGAACAAGGAACAATTTTTTGAAGCGTTTCCGGAATCATTCTTACAGGTTCCCGCACCTGTAAAACCTGTGCCTCAGGAAATATTAGATAAGAATTATGACATAATACTGTTACATTACCAGGTATGGTTCCTTTCTCCGTCCATACCGATAAATTCATTTCTTAAAACCCCGCAGGGAAAACAGCTGCTTAATAACAGGCCTGTCGTGACCATAAGCGGCAGCCGCAATATGTGGTTCTTAGCGCAGGAAAAAATAAAAGCACTGCTTACTGAAAACGATGCATTGCTAAAAGGTAATATAGCACTTACTGACCGTGCCGGAAACCTTATAAGCGTTGTCACTATTGTTGAATGGATGTTTACAGGAAAGAAGAAAAAGCACCTTGGTATTTTTCCATTACCGGGAGTTTCTGATAAAGATATCTGCGAATCAGAAAAGTTTGGGCATGTTATAGCAAATCACCTGCATAATGGTAATTATGAAAGCTTACAGCCTGAGCTTGTTAAAGAGGGAGCAGTAAAGGTAAGTCCCTATCTTGTAGCAGTAGATAAAAAAGGGAATTTTATTTTCAGCAAATGGGCGGCCTTTATAGCAAAACATCCTGAAAATCGTAAAAAGCTGCTCAAAATATTTGTTGTTTATTTAGTGCTGGCTATTTGGGTAATATCGCCAATTGTGTATATATTGCACCTCCTTACTTATCCTTTTAAAATTAAAAAGATAAAGGAAACGATAAAATATTTTAAAGGCATTTAAAACGCACAATGCAGTGTAAGCACATATGTTTGATGTTTATATAACCAGAGCAGGTAAATTCCTTCCCAATGAAGCTGTCTCCAACGACGAAATGGAAGGCATACTGGGCATGATAAATGATGCTGCATCTAAGGCAAGAAGGATAGTTCTAAGAAATAATGGGATAACATCCAGGTATTATGCCATTGATAAAAAAGGTAACATTACCCACAACAATGCTCAGCTTACAATGAATGCTATAGAAGAGCTGTATGACAGCAGTTTTACCAAAAATGATGTGGAACTGCTTTCCTGTGGTACATCATCTCCGGATCATCTTTTTCCTTCACACGCAGCTATGGTACATGGCCTTATGGGGAACAGGTCGGTAGAGCTTAATTCTTCTTCCGGTGTATGCTGTGCCGGTATGAATGCAATTAAATACGGCTTTCTTTCAGTAAAGTCCGGAAATACAAAAAATGCAGTATGTACCGGTTCTGAGCGTTCTTCTACGTGGATGCTGGCCGAAAAATTCAGGAATGAAGTAACAAATCTTCAGGCTCTTGAGGAGCAGCCTATTATAGCTTTTAAGAAGGAGTTTCTAAGATGGATGCTTTCGGATGGTGCAGGAGCGCTGCTTTTGGAGAATGCCCCTAAAGGTAATGTATCTCTTAAGATAGAGTGGATAGAATCATTTTCTTATGCACATGAACTGGAAGCCTGTATGTATGCCGGGGGAGAAAAGCAGGAAGATGGCAGCATAAAGCCCTGGCAGGATTACAAGCCGGAAGAATGGCTTAAAGAGTCGATATTTTCAGTAAAACAGGACGTTAAGATCCTGGAAAAGCATGTGCTGGACCTGGGCTCTAAAAGCACTAAGACAGCACTCGATAAGCATAATGTAAATGCAGATCAGGTTGATTATCTTCTTCCGCACGTGTCTTCCAATTTTTTTGCAACACGATTGTATGATTCTCTCTTATCATACGGTGTGAATATTCCTGAAGAAAAATGGTTTATGAATCTGGGCAGGGTAGGTAATGTAGGTTCTGCATCAATATACCTTATGCTGGAGGAAATAATGAAGTCGGGAAAACTGCAAAAAGGAGAAAAGCTGCTACTTATAGTTCCGGAAAGCGGAAGGTTTACTTATTCTATAGCTTACTTAACCGTTTACTAATGGAGCCTTTACTTACAAAAGATAGAGTTAAGAACTTAATACCGCAAAAAGAACCCTTTGTGATGGTAGACACACTTTTTCTATATGAAGAAGGAAGCCTTACAACAGGTTTTACGATACCTGAAGAGCATATTTTTACAGATAATGGTAAATTTACTGAATCAGGGCTGGTCGAACACATGGCACAATCGGTAGCATTATACACAGGTTATCAGTATTTTTTAAAAAATGAGGAGGCACCAACAGGATATATAGGTTCTGTTAAGGATGTGGAAATACTGGAACTGCCCAATGTAGGGGATGAGCTGGTTACCGAAGCAAAAATTCTTCAGGAATTTATGGGCATTACCCTGGTGGATATTATAACCAAAAAGAATGAAAGGAAAATAGCCTCTGCACAAATGAAAACAGTGCTGGCTAAATGATATATATGGCACAACGCATAGAAATACACGAATATCTTCCGCATACCGAGCCAATGCTGATGGTGGATTATATAACATCATTAGACAGGGAGCATGTGAAGACGGTTTTTGAAATAAAGGCGGGTAATATTTTTGTGGAAAACGATGTGTTTTGCGAATCGGGGCTTATTGAAAATGCAGCCCAAACGTGTTCAGCTATTGTGGCGCGTTCCTATTTTGTTGATGAAGAAGGCAACGACCTTCCCAAAAAAAAGGTTATAGGGTTTATAAGCTCTGTAAAGTCGGTAAAAATACATTCGCTGCCACAGGTAGGCAGTCTTATAAATACAGAGGCAGAACTAAAATTAAGGTTTGATGCAGAAAGTTATATAACATGCCTTATAGGATGTAAGTCCTATAGGGGAGATGAGTTACTTTTGGAAGGAGAAATTAACTTAATGGTTAGGGAAGCATGAAAAAGGAAGAAGTGCCTCAGGACAAAAGCAATATAGAATCGGTAAACATGCGCGAGTTATGTTATGCAACTGATAAAGATGGCAATTACACTACTGCACTAAGTTCAGGATGGGAGCCCAAAACCGTAGCGCTTAATAACTCCATGGATGTTATAAGAGAGCGTACTGAAGCCGCACGCCTGAAGGTAATGGCAGGGCAGATTAGCCCAATTGCCTATTTTATGGAAAAAAGCAAAATGGACCTGGGGATACTCTCAGGCTATACGGGTATGTGGCAATGGAGGATTAAAAGGCATTTTAAACCACGTATTTTTTCACGGCTTAGTAATAAGGTGCTGGAAAAATATGCTTATGCGTTCCAGATATCTGTAAATGAATTAAAAAATTTTAAGGGCTGATATAATGATAACCGATTTTAAGCACCATCAGGCAGCACATTGCGAAAATGGTGTGGCATCAAATTTATTAAAGCATAATGGGCTCAACATTAGCGAGCCTATGGTTTTTGGCATTGGCTCAGGACTGTTTTTTGTATATCTGCCATTTATAAAAGTTAACCATGCTCCCGCGTTTAGCTACCGCCCCATGCCGGGCTCAATTTTTAATAAGGTAGCTACAAGACTGGGATTAAAGATAAAGAGGCAAAAGTTTTCGAGCCAGGCGGCAGCACAAAGCACGCTGGACAAAAATCTGGAAAACAGTATCCCTTCCGGCCTTCAGGTAGGGGTGTATAACCTTACTTATTTTCCCGATGATTACCGTTTCCATTTCAATGCACATAATCTTGTGGTATATGGTAAAGAGGGTGATAATTATCTTATAAGTGATCCTGTCATGGAAACTGTGACTACCCTTACAAGTGAAGAACTTGAAAGGGTTAGGTTTGCAAAGGGCGCTTTTGCGCCCAGGGGACAGATTTATTATCCTACATACATTCCAACAGAACTAAACTACAAAAAGGCTATAACAAAAGCCATAAAAGCTACCTGTCGCGATATGCTTGCGCCTGTTCCTATTATTGGAGTAAAAGGCATACGATATGTAGCGAGGCAGATTAGGAAATGGCCTGAAAAAATAGGTGTGCGCAAAACAAACCATTATCTTGCCCAAATAGTGCGCATGCAGGAGGAAATAGGTACAGGAGGGGGCGGATTTAGGTTTATATACGCAGCCTTTCTTCAGGAGGCGGCTGTTGTTATGGATAACCCAAAGCTGAAAGAACTTTCTTTTGAAATGACAGAAATAGGTGATATGTGGCGCGATTTTGCTGTAGAGGCTGCCCGGGTGTATAAAAAAAGAAGTTCGCAGCAGGATGTATATAACCTGCTGGCAGACCGGCTTAATGTTATAGCCGACAGAGAAGAGACATTTTTTAAAAAACTTAAAAAGAGTATATAGGCCATATGACGGATCCTATTATAGAAATAAAATCCCTTTCTAAAAAGTACAGAGAAGCTGATTTCTTTTCTGTAAATAACCTTTCTATGGAAGTTAGTAAGGGGGAAATATTTGGTTTACTGGGGCCTAACGGAGCAGGAAAGACTACGCTGATTTCTATGCTTTGCGGACTTGTAAAGCCTACTTCAGGTAGTTTTACTATCAATGGTTACAGTTATAGCAATAATGCCCGCGATATAAAAAATATTATGGGTGTTGTGCCTCAGGAATATGCGCTTTATCCTACGCTTACAGCCCGCGAAAACCTTATGTATTTTGGCAGCATGTACGGTATTAAGGGAAATGAGCTGAAGCAAAAGATAAACGAATCATTAGATTATTTGGGGCTTTTAAAGTTTGCAGATAAAAAAGTAGATACCTTTTCAGGAGGGATGAAAAGAAGGGTGAACCTGCTGGCAGGCCAGTTGCACAATCCCGCAATACTTTTTTTAGATGAGCCTACCGTAGGTGTAGACGTGCATTCTAAAAATGTAATAATAGAATACCTTAAACAGGTAAATAATAACGGTACTACCATTATTTATACTTCCCATCACCTTGCCGAAGCGCAGGATCTATGCAGCCATATTGCTATTATAGACCAGGGCAGAATTGTTATTAAGGGCACACCGCAGGAAATAATAGAAATTACACATGATGCACATACACTGGAGGATGTGTTTTTATCATTAACCGGTAAAGAGCTAAGGGACCATGCATAAACTTTGGATGTCAATATATAAGGAGATGCTGCTGCTAAAAAGAGATGCAGGGGGACTGGTTATCCTGTTTCTTATGCCGTTGGTGCTTATTATTACTATTACCCTTATACAGGATAATACATTTAAAACAGCAACAGAAACCAGAATTCCAATCCTTTTAGTTGATAATGATAAAGGAGATGTATCAAAACTGGTACAGGAAAACCTTGGGCAAAGCAATTCATTTGAAGTGATTACACATGATCATGGAAAACCTATAGATGAAGCATTTGCCCGGGATAAAGTATTTGACGGAGAATATCAGCTTGCAATAGTAATACCTGAAAAATTAAGTGATGGGCTAAAAGCAAAGGTGGAAGCAAATGTTGCCGAAATTATGCAGGGTATGCTGGAAGAAGAAGCTTCTGAAGAAATTTCACCGGATGAAAATGAACCAAAAGAAGTGAGGCTGTATTTTGATCCGGCTTCACAAACTGCTTTTAAAACTGCCGTTAAAAGTACTATTGATAAAATGATTTCGCAAATAGAAACCAAAACCATATATACCGCTTTTACTGAGCAGTTGGGAGAAGAGAGTTTGGCTGCTTTTAACCAGGAAAGCTACATCAGTTTTAAGGAAATAGTCCCTATGTTTGATAATAAGGCAATGGTTCCCAATTCTACACAGCACAACGTTCCGGCATGGACGCTGTTTGCCGTGTTTTTTATAGTGGTGCCACTATCCATAAATTTTGTAAAAGAAAAAAGCCAGGGTACCGCTGTAAGGCTAAGAACAAATCCTGTAAGCTATACTACAGTTATTGGCGGTAAGACCATTACATACCTTATTATATGTATGCTTCAGTTTTATTTAATGCTGGCTGTGGGTATGTATCTCTTTCCGGTAATTGGGCTTTTACCTTTAGAGCTTAATGGCACTTTTGTGCTAATGAGTATAGTGGCGTTATTTAGCGGTCTTGCAGCTATAGGTTTTGGTATTTTATTAGGAACGATGGCCAAAACACAGGAACAGTCAGCACCTTTTGGTGCTACCTCTGTAGTTATACTTGCAGCTATAGGCGGTGTATGGGTTCCGGTATTTGCCATGCCTAAAATAATGCAGCATATTGCTAAGGCCTCTCCTATGAACTGGGGGCTTGAGGCATTTTATGATGTGTTGTTAAGAAACGCTACATTAGCAGGGATTTCGCCGCATCTAGGACTTTTGTTCCTGTTTTTTCTGGTAATGATAGCGATATCAATTTTTTATGATGAGAAGAAAAGAGCAGTATAAAGAAGCAGAAGAGCTTACAGTATCGCAGGAAATAAGGGTGCGTTTTAATGAAACAGATCCTTTAGGTATTGTTTGGCACGGCTACTATATAACTTATTTTGAGGATGGGCGTGAAGCTTTTGGCCGCAAGCACGGTATCAGCTATCTTGATATTCATGCACAAGGCTATACGACTCCTATTGTAAAGTCAGGCTGCGAACATAAACTGCCGCTGCGTTACGGAGATATAGCAAGAATAGAAACTACTATTGTAGACACCCCGGCGGCCAAAATGATTTTCAGGTATAAAATATTCGATGCAGATAATAATATAGCCTGTACGGGAGAAACCATACAGGTATTTATGAATAATGACGGTGTAATGCTGCTTAATTACCCGCCTTTTTATGAGGAATGGAGAAAAAAAGCAGGGCTGGTAAAGTGATGGAATTAAGAAGTGTATACATATCACATACAGGCTGCGTTACTCCAGTGGGGTTTAACGTGGAGGAAAATATGAAGGCTGTAACAAATGGCGTTTCAGGCATTAGCTTGCAAAAAAGCGATTTAATGCAGGAGCCTTTTTACGCAGGCGTTATAGATAGTGCAAAGCTGAATGCCGCTTTTGCCGATATAAGTAACGGTAAACAATATACAAGGCTGGAAAAAATGATACTGCTGGCAATGCATCCGGTAGTGAAAAGTGCTGGCGTGCCTTTAAATGAAAAATCAGTCTTTATACTTTCTACTACAAAAGGAAATATAACAGCTTTACAGAAACAGGAAAACCCACCCTCTCAGGCTTATCTCCAACAGATGGGAAAGACAATAGCAGATTATTTTGGTTTTCAAACAGAACCTGTTGTAGTATCAAATGCCTGCGTGTCGGGAATAATGGCAGTTTCTGTTGCTAAACGTTTAATTCAGGCTGGGATCTACGACCATGCTTTTGTTGCAGGTGCCGATGAGGTTTCTAAGTTTGTACTGGCCGGATTTAATTCATTTCAGGCTATGAGCGATGTGCCTTGTAAGCCATATTCGGCCAACAGGAAAGGGGTAACGCTGGGCGAAGGAGCAGCGGCAGCTTTTGTAACTTTTAACAATAAAGATGCCGCGGCAGTGATTGCAGGAGACAGCTCTATCAACGATGCTAATCATATATCAGGGCCTTCAAGAACGGGTGAAGGTTTGGTAAAGAGTATAGAAAATGCATTTAAGGAAGCGGGTATTAACGCAGAGCAAATAGATTATATATCGGCACATGGTACTGCCACCCCTTTTAACGATGAAATGGAAGCTATTGCTTTTAACAGGACAGGGCTTGATGAAGTCCCGTTAAATAGTTTTAAAGGCTATTACGGACATACACTGGGAGCTTCGGGACTGCTTGAAACGGTAATTGGATTGGAATCCATGAAGCAAAACAAGGTTTTTGCATCGTTTGGTTATGATGAGCCGGGTGTATCCCAATCCATTAATGTAATAACGGAAAACAGCGATAAGGAGATAAACTATTTCCTTAAAACCGCATCGGGGTTTGGCGGCTGCAATACTGCGGTAGTTTTTGAAAAAGTAATTAATGGCAGATAAGAAATACATATCAGGATATTGCTCCATACAAGGGAATAGTGTGAAGGTGAACGGGAAAGAGATTTTTAATTCCGGAGATATGCCTTTTGCAGATTTTGCCAAACAAGCCTACAGATATTTTGCGATAGAGTATCCTAAGTTTTTTAAAATGGATAGCCTGAGCAAGCTGGCCTTTCTTGGATCGGAGCTTTTACTTAAGGATGTTGGGGATAAAAGCAATACTGCACTTTTATTTGCCAACACCTCCTCCAGCCTTGATACCGATGTAAAGTTTGAGGACTCTATAGCAGATAATGAAAATTTTTATCCCAGTCCGGCTGTTTTTGTATACACACTCCCTAATATATGCCTTGGGGAAATTAGCATAAGGCACCGTTTATATACTGAAAATAGTTTCTTTATATTTGAGGCGTTCAATCCGCAGTTTTTTGCTGATTATGCAACTATTCTGCTTAACACCCATAAAGCACAAAATGTTTTATGCGGATGGGTAGAACTATATAAAGAAGAATACAAAGCCTTCCTGTATCTTGTGTCAACGGAAGGCGAAACAGAACATACAGCACAAAACATACAAACATTATATTTAAAGTAACACATGGAAGCATTAAAGCAGGAACTGAAAGAAAAGATTATCGATATCCTGAACCTTGAAGATATTAAGATCGAAGACATTAATGATGGGGATGCGCTTTTTGGCGACGGACTTGGACTGGATTCTATTGATGCGCTGGAACTTATTGTAATGCTTGATAAAGATTATGGTATTAAGCTGGCCGATCCAAAAGAAGGAAGGGCTATTTTTCAGTCTATCGATACCATGGCTAGTTATATTTCTGAAAACCGCACAAAATAAACTATGGGTAATGGGGTTGCCATAACAGGAATGGGAATCATTTCTTCGATAGGATATAATGTCGAAGAAAATTATCATGCCCTTATAAACGGCAAGCCGGGTATAAGCACTATAGAAAACATTTCTACTATACACAGCAATGTTATAAAGGTTGGTGAGATTAAAAAAACCAACGATCAACTTGCTGAAGAGCTAAACCTTATTGAGGGCAACAACTATACCCGTACAGCCATGCTAGGTGCGCTCGCAGCAAAGCAGGCTGTAAAAAATGCAGAGATAGATAATATTAACGAGTATAATACCGGCCTCATATCGGCCACAAGTGTTGGCGGTATGGACATGACCGAGCGTTTTTTTTATGACTACTTTGAGAGTGAAGAAAACAGGAGGTATATAGATTCTCATGACGCGGGTGATTCTACTCATAAAATCGCCGAACAACTTGGTCTTAAAGGCATGGTAACTACTATAAGTACGGCCTGTTCTTCGGCAGCAAATGCTATTATGCTGGGAGCAAGGCTTATTAAAGCCGGAAAGCTGGACAGGGTTATTGTAGGCGGTACCGATGCGCTTTCAAAGTTTACCATAAACGGTTTCAAAACCCTTATGATTTTATCAGATAATTATAATACGCCATTTGATAATAATCGTAAAGGGCTTAACCTGGGTGAGGCAGCAGCATTTTTAGTCCTGGAATCAGAAGCGTTGGTAAAAAAGTATAACAAGAAAGTACTGGCATATCTTTCCGGTTACGGTAATGCTAATGATGCTTATCATCAAACAGCTTCGTCTGAAAACGGGGAGGGCGCATATCTTGCCATGCAAAAGGCATTTAAGATATCAGGCTTAAAGCCACAGGATATTAATTATATAAATGCACACGGAACAGCTACTCCAAACAATGACCTTTCAGAAGGAAGGGCATTGATAAGGGTTTTTGATGAAAAAGTGCCTGATTTTAGCTCTACCAAACCTTTTACCGGGCATACACTTGCCGCCGCCGCAGCTGTTGAAGCAGTTTACAGTGTGCTGGCCATACAAAACGGGAAGGTTTTTCCTAACCTGAATTTTACAACCAAAATGGATGAGTTTAATCTCGTTCCGCAAACGGTTCTAAAAGATAAACAAATAAATCATGTCCTGTCCAATTCTTTCGGATTTGGAGGTAACTGTTCAACCCTGCTGTTTTCCAAGAACTGATGAAAAAATGCTATATCAACGGTACCGGATGCGTTTCTGCACAAAAAACCTTCACTGAAGGTTTTCCTGATAATGTTATTTTTAATGATTGTGAAAATGTACTGGAAATAGATCAGCCTGATTATAAAGAGTTTATTCCCCCCGCTGCAGGAAGGAGAATGGCAAAAGGGGTAAAAAACGGTGTGGCAGCCTCGGCAAAGGCAATGAGGGAAGCAGGCATAGAAATACCTGACGCTATTATTACAGGAACAGGAATGGGCTGTAGTGTAGATTCCGAAAAATTTTTGAAAGCCATACTGGATAATAAGGAAGAGTTTTTAACCCCTACTTCTTTTATACAGTCCACACACAATACCGTGGGTGCACAAATAGCTTTAGGGCTTCAGTGTAAAGCTTATAATTTTACTTATGTAAACGGTGCAGTTTCTTTTGAATCGGCACTTATGGATGCCCTTTTGCAGATTGAGGAAAATGAGGCATCAAATATACTGGTTGGCGGAATAGAAGAATCTTCACAGTCAGGAACAGAGTTCCTTAAAATAAAAGGGACTATAAAATCTAAAAATAATGCGCCCTTTACAGTCCTGGAGTCGCAAACTTCAGGGGCTGTTTTTTCTGAGGGAGCCAGTTTTTTTGTGCTTTCCGATACCAAGAGGGAAAGCACTTATGCAGAATTAAAAGATACAGCAATTTATAATGCCCTGGATAAAGATGAAGTGGAGGGCCACTTAAAAGATTTCCTTTTTAAAAATGGACTTGACATAGCTTCTATAGATGCGGTAGTGCTGGGTTACAACGGAGATTCTTTATATGATGGGTATTACCAGGAATTATGCAGCAATGTATTTTCACAAAAGCCCCAGATATATTACAAGCATTTGTGCGGGGAATATAATACTGCTTCTGCCTTTGGGTTTTGGGTAGCTTCCCATGTTATAAAACGGCAGGAGGTGCCTCAGGCAGTATCTGTAAATAATCTCCATAATCCTGAATATACAAACATATTGCTGTACAATCAGTACCAGGGTAAAGACCATAGTTTTACACTTCTTTCAAAATGCTGAACCATAAAGTAAATACTCTCTTTTTTGCGTTTGTCATTTTTGGGCTTATAACCCTTTCTGTTTTTATATCTGTAGCATGGTGGGTATTTTTAGTTCCTCTAATACTATGGGTTTTTATTACCGGTATTGGTTCGGCTTTTATCAGGTTTAATTATCACCTGAAAGCTTTGTGCAGCCAGAAGAATCCGGATGGAAAGCAGATTGCCATTACTTTTGACGACGGGCCTACACCTGAAACAGAAAAAGTACTGGCTTTATTAAAACAGCATGATGCAAAAGCAACATTTTTTTGCATCGGCAGGCAAATAGATAAATATCCTGAAATATTAAAAAAAGTTATTGAAGAAGGCCATACTATAGGCAACCATACCTATAATCATGCATCTGATATAGGATTGTACTCCAGAAAGAAGATGATTGAGGAAATAATATCAACTGATACTGCTATTCTCGAAGTTGCTGCAAAAAAAGCAAGGCTGTTCAGGCCGCCTTATGGAGTAACCAATCCTAATATATCAAATGCGGTCAGGCATACAGGCCATAATGTTATTGGCTGGAATATCCGTTCTCTCGATGCAGTGCTTACAGACGAGGAACATATTTTAAACCGTATTAAAAACAGACTGGCGCCGGGAAGCATTATTTTGCTTCATGATACTTCTCAGAAAACCGTAAATGTTTTGGAACAATTATTGGTATTTTTGAAGCAGAATAAATATCAAATGGTCACCATAGACCGTCTGCTTAATATAAAAGCTTATGAGGAATAATATTCTGTACTTTTTTTTTATACTGCTTACAGCTTTTTCTGCAAATGCTCAGGAACAGAAAATGAATGCTGCAGAAATTACATCTTTTAAAAACGAGGTTAATGCTGTATCAAAAAATACCAGGACACTTACAGCCGATTTTGTGCAGTACAAGCATATGGATTTTTTGTCAGATGATATTGAAACTTTCGGGAAAATGAGCTTTAAGGCTCCGGGAATGCTGTTATGGCAGTACACAAAGCCTTACCAATACAGCGTGATATTTAAAAATAATAAGATATTTATTAACGATGCCGGGAAAAAATCGTCAATGAATGTCGGCAACAGCAAAATGTTTGCTAAGCTTAATAAACTTATCGTAGGCAGTGTGAGTGGTAATATGTTTGATGAAAAAGAATTTAATATCACTTTTTACAAAACCTCTGAATATAATATTACAAAGCTGGTACCAAAAGATGCAGCGCTAAAAAAATACATTAACCATATGGAACTGTATTTTGACAAAAAAGGGTACATGGTATCTGAAGTAAAAATGACAGAACCATCCGGGGATTATACCAGGATAGTGTTTAAAAATAAAACTGCCAATGCACAGGTTCCTGACTCGGTTTTTTCTAATTAGTTTTCTTGCTGTTTCCATTTCCTCATGTGCCGTAAAAACGGTTGCAGGCTATAATGAAACTGATAGAAAAGGGGAATATGAAACCCCTTACTTTTCTGACAGGAAAACAGATTATA
>CAMPIZ010000006.1 GCA_946886675.1 uncultured Flavobacterium sp. | reverse complement strand
GGATCATTTCTAAGATAATGTCCACCTCCAAACTGATTTCCTGTCATAGGGTCTATAAATTGATATTTGATATAAAATAATTTACCAAATTTTTCCAGTAAATCTTTTTCAGATGAACTGAATGGAGTTGGTAGGGTGAAGGAGCTATAGGTGCCATTAGGAGTGAAAGGCAGGCCCGCAATGTTATCGTTAGAGTATTTGCGTATACCTCCAGGTTTTACTCTCTCGTTCTGACCATATATTTGCTGTCTGTATTCCAGTCCGCTTAGGTGGAAAACATGAGGATAGCTGCTTGTAGTATTTCCAAAGTAAGAACCGTCATTTTCAGTACCGTCAAAATACCCTATATTAAAGCAGGGCGCGAAGTCGAATATTACATTTGTATTATTTTCCACTATAATCATTATGGGCATCATAGCCCCTGCATCATAGGGTGAATAGTAATTATTGGAAACATCGGTAGTTTTTACCGTAAAGTTTTCATTTTCGTTTACAGCATCACTTTCGTTACTACAGGAAAACAGTAAAAAGCTGCTGATTGTCAAGGTAAAGATTGTTTTTTTCATTGTAAGAGATTTTGTGGTTAAGTAACCAAAGTATAAAAGCTCTTAAAATTTTGTTACACGCTTTAGGATTTCATTAACATAATGTGCGTTTTATGTGTAACAATAAAAAAAAGCCTGACAAGTTGTTTGTTGTCAGGCTATTATATAAAAATTGTTCGTTAAAATTACTTCGCTCTGTGTCTTTTTACAGTTTCCTGTACCGTTTTGCTATCCCATACTGTTGGAAAAAATTCTTCAAGCAGTACATGATTTTTATAGTTCAAACGCAGGCCATTGCTAAGATGAAATACACCTTTGTCTTCCTGCTGCTGCATAAAATACAGTCCTGCAAGACGGTATTCAATCTCATACTCTTCAGGAAAATATTCTGAAGCCTGTAATAAAGTGGCAACTGCAGTATCATATTCACCTAAAAACTGTAAGGTATCTGTCCAGAATAGCCACGTATCAAGCTGATAGTCGCCATATTCTACTGCTTTTCTGTAGCCTTCTTCAGCTTCTTCATGAAAATTAAGTGCTTTGTTTATAACAGCATAACGCTTCCAGTACAGCTTATTTTCGTTATCAATACCAATAGCCTTATTTGCATAGTAAAGAGCTTTCTGAAAATTCTGCCTTCTTATATAAAAGTCGGTTATGGCAATCCAGGCTTTATCTAAAAGCGGATCCTCATGTACGGTTTTAAGGTAAAATTTAAGCGCTTTTTCATGATTGCCCAAACGCTCATGGCATTTGCCTACCCTTAACAAAGCAAAGGAGGTAGGGTCATCAAGCTCCATGGTAACATTATAACATTCTATAGCCTCTTTATAACGCTTAAGTTTTTCCAGTGTTTTTGCTTTTTCCAGAAAAGCACCCAAAAAACTATCGTCTATAAGTGTAGCATAATCAAAGGCTCTTAATGCGCCTTCAAAATCATTTACCGCATAATACTGGCGGCCAAGCTGATGCCAGGCTACTTCGCTGTAAGGATTACGGTCTATAAAGCTATTAAGGAACTCTATTGCTTCAAGATTCTGATCCAGAAAATCAAAGCAATATACAACATTGTATAAGGCCGAATGGTCTTCTGTATCTTCTTCAAGGCATTTTATAAAGCTTTCCTTAGCTCTTTCAAGATTATCCATAAAAAGGTACTCCATACCTATAAGCGAGTACACATCGGCATAGTCGTCGGTATACTGCAGGGCTACATTAAGCAGCTCCACAGCTTTATCATGCTGGTCTCTTTTTGAATAAATATTAGCTTTCTGGATGTAAATTTCTTCGTTTGTGGGTTCGATTGCATAAAGGTCGTTTAAAAGCCTTTCTGCTAGGTCCAGCTTGTCATCAAACACCAGCAGTTCTACCTGTACCAGTTTTAAGCCTGTTGACTTTGGGTGTTGTTCTAAAGCCAATTTTAAGGCCTTCCTGGCGAGATTAATTTTTCCGGTATCGAGGTAATGAAGAATTATGTCTTCAAACTCTTCGGAGTCAAAGAAGAATACTTTGTTGGTTTTCAACATCGATTCGAACTTTGATAAGGATAAACTGTGATCTTCTTCTTCGTGACTCAAATTCATACTCCTTTGTTTAAAATTATCCTTCTTAAAGTTACGAAATGTAAGAGTAAAAAGGAATTTATCCTGATTTGTTTTGAACAATTTAATTAACAATTTAGCACGTTAATTACTGTTATTGTTCTCTTAAAATCTCATTCATAACTTCAATAATAATGCCACATCCTTCTTTAATCTCTTCGTTTGAGATAGTTAGGGGAGGGGTAATCCTTATGGCACAGCCTTCAAATAACAGCCAGAAAAGAATAAGGCCTTTTTCCTGGCACCTTAAAATTACTTTATCTGTTATATCAGGCCTTTCGGTCATGGCGGCAAGCATAAGCCCGCGGCCGCGTACTTCTTTTATAAGCGGATGCACAAGCAGCTGCCTAAACAACTTTTCTTTTTCGAGTGCCTGTGCCATTATGTCGGTTTCTGTCAGTTCCTGCAGGGTGGCGAGGCAGGCTGCGGCTATTACAGGATGCCCTCCAAAAGTTGTTATGTGCCCCAGTTTTGGGTTATGGCTTAAAAGATCCATCATTTCTTCCGATGCGGTAAAGCCCCCTACGGGCATACCACCACCCATGCCTTTACCTATTATAATTACGTCGGGTACGACATCATAGTTTTCAAAACCAAAAAGTTTGCCCGTGCGCCCAAAACCTGGCTGTATCTCGTCCAGTATCATTACTGCACCTACTTCATCACAGCGCTTTCTTACTTTTTTAAGAAAATCATTATGAGGCTCTATAAAGCCTGCACCACCCTGTATAGATTCAAGAATGATACCCGCCGTTTTTTCGGTTATTTTAAGCAGGTCTTTTTCATTATTAAATGTAATAAAGTCTACATCGGGAATCAGTGGCCTGAATATCTGCTTTCGCTCTTCAAACCCCATAACACTCATAGAGCCCATCGTATTGCCATGGTATGCATTATAGCATGATATAAGCTGACTCCTGCCGGTTACTCTGCGTGCCAGTTTAAGTGCACCCTCTGTAGCTTCTGTACCGGAATTAGTTAAATAAGTTTTATTAAGCTGTTTTGGCAGGTGCTTAGCCAGTAATTTGCAAAACTCTGTTGCCGGGTGCTGGGCATATTCGCCATACACCATAACATGAGAGTATTTGCTAAGCTGGTCTATAATTGCCTGGTTTACTCTTGGGTGCTGATGTCCCAGGCTAGCTGCCGAAACTCCTGCTACAAAGTCGAGATATGCTTTATTACTGGTATCGTATATGTAAGTGCCTTTTGCATGAGAAACCTCTATACCCAGCGGGTGGGGAGAAGTTTGTGCCTGGTACTTTAAAAAATCATTAATCATTTTAGTATCATTATTCTGCGCTTACAGGAGGTTTTGGCCTCGGATTGTTTTTATCATAATCCAATGTTTCCGGCAGAGGCTCCATAGGTGTATCTTCTTCCTGTTTCTTTTCTTCGCTTTCTTTTACAATCTGCTCGTGAAGTTCCTGTTCTTCCGGAGGAAAAATATCGTCTTTGCTTTTTATCCTTTCGTCGCCACGCCATTCAAACCCCCTAAATCTCCTAACGTTTTCAGGCAGGTCTTCTTCGGGGTAAGTGGTTCCGTCAGGTTTATTATAACAGGTAACATCTGTTAACTCTCTGTCTTCAAACAATAAAGTTATTTTGCTGCAAACACTTTTATCTATACCTATAAGGTCTTCACCATCATAAACGTAATAAAGTTTTTCAGCATTTTTTATAATATCTACCTGATATAGTTCATTGTCTTTAAACTTGCCATACAGGTTTTGGCCTTTCATTTGGTTGTACCAGTCTTTGGGAGGGGTTTTCTTTGCAGCAATGGTATCTTCCTGTATAATAAATGCATTGTTAAGTACTTTCAGCGAGTCCAGTTGTTCTGTTTTATTATTAGATATCAGGTGGATTACTTCTCCTGTCATCTGGCTTTCGCCATGCCATATCACAGGCCTTCCTATAAGCTGTGTGAGCCCTTTTTTCTCATCAGAGTGTAAAGAGTCGCATTTACCGCTCATATCGGTTTTATAAAAGCGGGCATTGTTATATCCCCTCACAATCCTTTCGCCTTCTTTACCTGTTACTACCATTCGTTTTGCATGGGTATAGAGAGAATCGTTTTCGACCAGCGTAACCACAACGGCTCTTTTTTCCATAAACAGCGAATCCTGCTTTTTGTAAACTTCGGCATAATGGCTTCGCGCTATAAATTTATTTACAGTATCGGTTACTTTTACATTATTTGTAGCCGAAGAAAAATCTCTTTTTCCATCATAATATATACTGTCTCCTTTTATAATCTGAGTATCATATTTTATATACGAATTGGTGAGAAGGTGGGCGAAATCTTTTTTAGTGTCATAAAACCCTTTTTCGGTGTATATAAAGTCTTCTTTACCTGTAATTGTAGAAGGTCCGAAAACATAAGCATGTCCTGAATTTGTATAGTAATCAAGATGATTTGATTTTAGTACATATTTAGGATTAGTAAGTGTTACGGCCGTTAAGAACTGATATTTTTTTTGATGGGCATAATATCTGCCCGATTTACTCTTTAGGGTGTTCTCGCCATTTACAATAGTCCCGTAAGAGTTATAGTCGGCCTGCTGTACAGTCCTGTCAAAATAAACAGTATCGGTAGTTAGCATCATATCGGGTGAGCTCATCCTTACTTTTCCCGAAGCAAAAGCAAAGTTTTTATTGCCGTTATATTCAGCATATTCGCTGTTCATACGAAGGGTATCTCCCTGCACAATCCTTACAGCGCCAAAAAGCTTTACATAATTTTCCTGTTCAAAAAGATAGGCTTTGTTACACCATATATTAGCACCGTTATGCTCAAACTGAACATTACCAATAAAAACAGCAGCGCCCGGTATCTCTGCTTCGTTAGACTCGAGATAATCGTTGCTTATCAGCTTAATTTTATTATCAGTTTGTGCATGAGCAGTAAAACATACCGCTATCATTATTCCTATATACAGAAGGAGTTTTCTCAATGTACAAAAATTTGCTGCAAATTTACGTAAAATACATTATAATAATCCGGCCATCTTTTTAGCATTAACGAAAGGCGGCTGAATAAATTGCATTAAAAAAGCGCTTTAAAAAAAGCGCCTTTTTTAATTACTTTATTATCGTTTGAGTCCTGTCCGGCCCTACCGAAATTACCTTGATAGGCACTTCCAGTTCTTTCTCAATAAATTCTATATATTCTTTAAGCTCCGCAGGAAGTTCGTCATACGATGTCATTCCTGTAAGATCGGCTTTCCAGCCTTTTTTCTCTACATATACGGGCTCTACATTTTCCGGCTCTATATTATACGGCAGGTGTTTTATTTCCTGTCCTTTGTATTTATAGGCTGTACAAACCATTAGATTGTCAAATCCGGAAAGTACATCACCCTTCATCATGTAAAGTTGTGTAACACCGTTAACCTGTACAGCATATTTTAACGCTACCAGGTCAAGCCATCCGCAACGTCTTGCACGCCCTGTAACAGAGCCAAACTCGTTACCTACCTTTGCCATGGTAGCTCCGGTTTCGTCAAAAAGCTCAGTAGGGAAGGGGCCGCTACCTACACGTGTAGTATAGGCCTTAAAAATTCCAAATACATCTTTTACCCTGTTTGGTGCTATACCTAAACCTGTACAGGCACCTGCAGCTGTAGTATTTGATGAGGTTACAAACGGGTAAGTACCAAAATCAATATCAAGAAGCGATCCCTGTGCACCTTCTGCCAGTATCGATTTTCCGTCTTTCATTGCTTTATTAAGATACTCTTCGCTGTCTATAAAAGTAAGTTCTTTTAATGCCTTTATAGATTCAAAGAATTCTTTCTCCATCTCATCAAGGTCATACTCAAGATCTACATTGTAGAAGGCTATCATTGCCTGGTGTTTATCTGCCAGAGACCTGTATCTTTCTTCAAAGTCAGCCAGTTCTACATCGCCAATACGGATACCATTCCTTCCGGTTTTGTCCATATAAGTAGGGCCTATACCTTTAAGGGTAGAGCCTATTTTTGCCTTGCCTTTTGATGCTTCTGATGCTGCATCGAGCAAACGGTGAGTAGGTAAAATAAGGTGTGCTTTTCTGGATATAAGCAGCCTGGATTTAATATCGATATTAAATTTTTCAAGTCCTTCCAGCTCTTTCTGGAAAACCACAGGATCCATAACCACACCATTACCGATAATGTTTATGGATTTTTTATGGAATATTCCCGACGGAATGGTTCTTAAAACGTGCTTAATGCCATCAAACTCAAGTGTATGCCCGGCATTTGGCCCTCCCTGAAAACGGGCTATAATATCATATTTAGAAGTGAGTACGTCAACAATTTTTCCCTTGCCTTCGTCGCCCCATTGTAATCCAAGTAGCAAATCTACAGTCATTCCGTATTACTTTGTTTGTTTATATTATGCTGTTACTGTCGTGTTTTTTACAAAATAAAAACCAACTTCTTTTTACAGAGTTGGTTTGCCAATCCCTTTTTGCTTAAACGAATTATTGTTCGTTTTCAGCAGCAGGTTGTTTTTTCTGGCCGTAAAGGTATAAAGAATGGTTATGAATTTCAATACCAAATATTTCCTCTATGGTTTTTTTGATACTTTGTATCCTTGGATCACAAAATTCTATAACCTCTCCGGTGTCTGTCATTATAATGTGGTCGTGCTGTTTATCAAAGTATGATTTTTCATAGTGTGCCTGGTTCTGGCCAAACTGATGCCTTCTTACCAGCCCGCTGTCCATTAGCAGTTCTATGGTGTTGTAAAGCGTTGCACGGCTTACACGGTAGTTTTTATTTTTCATTTTGATATAAAGCGATTCTATATCAAAATGCTCCTGGCTGTTGTATATTTCCTGAAGTATGGCATAACGCTCAGGGGTTTTGCGATGCCCCTTATCTTCAAGGAACTTCGTAAAAACGTTTTTTACAATCTCCTGGTTTTTATTTTCTTCCATTCGTTTGGGTATCAAAGTGCAAAGATAAACTAATTTTTTGAAGTAAAAGGTTAACCTTTAATTGTTATTGAGCCTTGTTACCTTATCTATGCCATCTATCTTTTTAATGTTTTCTATAAGTTTTTTAAGTATGGTGTTGTTTTGTACAATAACCGATACCTGCCCGTTAAAGATACCTGCATTACCGCTAAGTGAAATACTCTGGATGTTTACATGCATGTTGTTTGATATTACCTTGGTTATCTCATTGGCAAGCCCCAGGGTATCCATACCTGTAATTTTAAGGGTAGCCTTAAATTCCTCCTGAGAAGAATCTATCCATTTTGCAGGTATAATACGGTATGCGTAATTAGATTGCAGCCTTATGGCATTAGGACAGTCTTTTTTATGCACCTTAATACCTTCATTTATAGTAATAAAACCAAATACATCGTCTCCCGGTATAGGGTTGCAGCAGCTTGAAAGCTTATAATCCAGCTTGTCTTGGTCTTTACCAAAAACGAGCAGGTCGTAATTACGGCTTATTTCTTCTTTATGTATCTGTTCCTGTGGTACATTAGGTGTGCGCTTAATTTTATTGACCTTAAAGAAATTCATAAACGAATTACTCTTTAAAGCGGCAAAATCTTTAAGCTGCTGGTTATCTATTGTACCTACACCTACACGATAAAACAGGTCGAGGCTTGTTTTTAGTTTAAAGTAGCTTACCAGTTCGTTTACCACTGTTTCATTAAGTGTAACCTTCAGGTGGCGCAGCTTTCGTGTAAGGAGTTCTTTTCCTTCTTCAGCAATCTTTTTAGTACTTTCATTAAGTACGTTTTTAATTTTGTTGCGTGCACGCGATGTGGTTACATAATCCAGCCAGTGCGGGTTAGGCTTTTGGTTTGGAGAAGTAATAACTTCTACCTGATCACCACTGTTAAGTACATGATTAAGCGGAACGAGTTTTCCGTTCACTCTGGTACCCCTTGTTTTTATACCAATTTCTGAGTGAATGCTGAAAGCAAAATCCAGTGATGTTGCTCCTTTAGGCAATGATTTTATTTCTCCTTTAGGGGTAAATACATATATTTCCTTAGAATATAGGTTTAGCTTAAAGTCCTCTACAAAATCGACCGCATTGCCGGATGTGTTTTCCAGCGCTTCCTTAAGCAGGTTAAGCCAGGTTTCCAGTCCGTGCTCTTCATCGCCATTTCCTTTGTATTTATAATGTGCAGCATAACCTTTTTCGGCTATTTCGTCCATGCGCTCACTGCGTACCTGCACTTCTACCCAGCGGCCTTTTGGGCCCATAACAGTAATATGAAGGGCCTCATACCCTGTAGATTTTGGGGAAGAGATCCAATCCCTTAACCTGCTGGGGCTTGGCCTGTAGTGATCTGTTACGATAGAATATATTTTCCATGCCAGGAATTTTTCTTCCTGCGGAGGTGCATTATATATAATGCGGAGGGCAAATTTATCGTATACCTCGTCAAAAGATACGCCCTGAGCCAGCATTTTCCTGCGTATGGAATAAATGGACTTTGGCCTTCCTTTTATAGTGTAGTTTATATTTTCAGCATCAAGAGAATCTTTAAGTACATCCGAAATGGATTTTATATAGGCATCCTGCTGCTCTTTACTTTCCTTAATCTTGCTTACAATATCGTTATAAACTGCAGGCTCGGTATATTTAAGGCCAAGATCTTCAAGCTCTGTTTTAATATTATACAAGCCAAGGCGGTGGGCCAGCGGTGCATAAATATATAATGTTTCTGATGCTATTTTAGCCTGTTTATAATCAGCCATAGACTCCATTGTCTGCATGTTGTGCAGCCTGTCGGCAATCTTAATCAGTATTACCCTTACATCATCATTAAGGGTAAGAAGCATTTTACGGAAGTTTTCCGCCTGCATCGATATCTCCTGATCTGTTTTTACCTGAGCTATTTTTGTTAACCCTTCTACTATCTGCGCAATCTTAGGGTTAAACATCTTTTCGATGTCTTCAACTGTTACATCAGTGTCTTCCACGACATCATGAAGCAGGGCAGAAGCAATAGAAGTTGCTCCCAAACCTATTTCGGAAGCTACAATTTTAGCAACAGCTATTGGGTGGAATATATAAGCCTCTCCCGATTTTCTCCTTTGGTCTTTGTGAGCATCAACTGCAACATCAAAAGCCTTACGTATAAGTTTTTTATCCTCATCGCTAAGGGTTTGGTAACTAATGCGCAGCAGTTCCTTATATTCTTTGGCAATTGCCTTATTTTCCTGTTCTATATCAATCTCAATCATAGTCCTGTTACAATTACCTAAAAGTAGCTAAATATATTAATATCTGCAATAGTACCCTATCATCTGGCATTATAATGTAATAGCCTTTTACAACTCCTGTTAACGGCAATATTTATCTTTAAGTTTTATATCCGCCTTAAATAATTTTGCCAAAAAATATGCCATTCCCGCAAAAGGTGTAAGCAGGTAAAAAAAAGGATTTTTTAAATGTGTATCGCCCCATTTTAAAAGTACGGCAGCATAAAATGGGTTTAGTGGTGTTTGTTTTGCAGTGGTTTTGCCATCATTAACCAAGCCAAACAGCGATTTTATAAAGTTCTCAAATCCCGGCTGTCCTTTTCTAAGTATAATCCTGAATATAATGTCTTCATTAGTATCATTAAAAAAGCGGTGGGCAACCCCTATAGGCACAAGTCTGCTTTCACCCGGTTTAAGGTAAATGTTTTTGTCTTTATTCCAAAGTCCCAAAGTCCCAAAGTCCCTTTTACGGCAAAAAACTCTTCGGTAAATTTTTTATGATAATGAATTGGATTACCGCCTCCGGGCTTCAGGGACACTTCAAGAAGCGTATATTCGACCTCAGTTTCGGCTGCACTTTCCAGTATTTTGGTATATTCACCATTTATAGGGTTGTGGTAGGTTTTGGGTACAGGCATTAGTTACAATTCTCTATAAATTCTATTGACCGGAGTTTGCCATTCTTAAAATTGAAATTCCATTCATAGTCTTCAGAAAGATTACGTGGAAAAATTATGGCCTGCTGATACTCTTCACCATACTCATCTTCAAAGTCTTCAACATATTGCGCTTGTTCCGGAAAAGAACGATGAAAACTCTTAAGGCTTGTAGTGTGATCAAACCAGTCGCCCTCAATAGCAAAATACATTGCCTTGCGAACAGAAAAATCGATACTTCGGAAATGCAGTAAGCCATCCCTAAGCTCAAAAGTTATTCCTTTGTAGTGATAAAGCTTTATTTCTACTTCAGTTTTTTCAGCACAGCTATATGTATAACCATCGGTTATACTGTCTGCCTTTTTATATCTGTTCTCAAAGTCAGCCAGCGATATGGATAGTTTTATCTTATCACTAATGGAGGCCTCTTCCCAATTTATGCCTTCATTTTTTTGGGCTGCTGCAGGTAAAGCAAAAAGAAAAATTAATAAAAAGGCAAGTTTGTGGTGCATACAAAAATTATTAGTTACTTAAAGATACCGAAAGCTTTGATTACTTACTGAAGCCGCGCTGCCTTTTTGCTTCAAAAATAAGTATGGCTGCAGCAACCGAAACATTCATGGAATCTATTTCTCCCTGCATGGGTATAATAATATTTTTAGTAGAAGCATCCCTCCATTCCTGTGTAAGTCCGGTAGCTTCTGTACCTACTACAAGTACTGTGGGAGTAGTGTAATCCTGGGTGTGATAATAAGTTGAGTCCTGTAAAGTAGCGCAGTATATATTTATATTTTTTGAGGTAAGAAACTCGATCACTTCTTTAGTTGTACCGGTTGCAATTTGGTTTGTAAACAGGCAACCTACACTGGAGCGTACAATATTTGGATTATACATATCGCTTTTAGGGTTGGCAATAATAACTGCATCCAGGTTTGCTGCATCTGCTGTGCGGAGTAATGCCCCTAAATTACCTGGTTTTTCTGTAGCTTCGGCAACGAGTATCAGGGGGGGGCTGCTTAACTGTAAATCTGACAGTGATAATGATTTTGTTTTGGCTACTGCTAAAATACCTTCGGTGGTATCACGGTAGGCAAGCTTTTGATATACCTCACGGTTAATTTCTATAAGTTCAGCATTATTACCAGCCAGTTTTTTAATTTCTGAAACATCAATCATATCCGGAACAAAAAGTACGGTTTCAAGCTCATAACCACCTTTTACTGCCAGCATAATTTCGCGTTGTCCTTCTATAAGAAATGTACCGCTTTGCCTGCGGGCTTTCGGTTTTTCCTGAAGCTGCACAAGCGATTTTATAAAAGGGTTTTGTGTACTGGTAATTTGTTTCATTCCGTAAAGTTATATAATGATAGTACTTATCGTACTGTCATTTGGATATTAAAGCATTCCACGTGCCTTAATTTCCAGGTATTTGTTTATGCTCTCTATGGTAAGATTTTCAGGTTTTGTAAGTACAGAGTGTATACCATATTTTTTCAGTTCATTTACAATAAGGCGCTTTTCAAATGCAAATTTTTCAGCTATAACCTTGTCATAAACTTCCTGTACACTGCCTGCTTTTTTATGAATAAACTCATCAAGCTCGGTATTCTCAAAAAATACAACTACCAGCAAGTGGCTTTTTGCCATGCCTTTAAGGTAGGGAAGCTGCCTGTTGAGTCCGTCCAGTGTTTCAAAATTGGTATAAAGCAGTAATAAGCTTCTTTGTGTAATATTCTTTTTTATATCGGCATATAGCCTCCCATAATCACTTTCAAAAAAGTCTGTGCTAACATTATACAGGCTTTCCAGTATTTTTGTCATCTGCCCTGAACGCCTTTCTGCCGGGACACGGTTCTCCACTTTTTTAGAAAAAGTAAACATACCCGCTTTATCCTGTTTTTTAAGAATAACATTAGAGAGCACAAGGGTAGAGTTTATAGCATAGTCTAACAGGCTAAGGCCCTCAAAGGGCATTTTCATTACCCGGCCTTTGTCTATAACCATATACACATTTTGCGACTTTTCGTCCTGAAACTGGTTTACCATCAGCTGATTCTTTTTTGCCGTGGCTTTCCAGTTTATGGTGCGTAGATCATCACCAGATACATACTCTTTTATCTGCTCAAACTCCATAGTATGGCCAAGCCTTCTTATCTTTTTTAAGCCATACTGATAAAGCTTATTAGAAAAAGCCATTAAATCATACTTTTTAAGCTGTATGAAAGATGGGTATGTGGGCACCATTTGCCCCTCATCAAAAGTAAACCGCCGGCATACAAGATGAAGCGGAGAGGAAACATAGAGATTAAGTTTACCAAAATAATATTCACCTCTGTCTACAGGCCTTAGCTTATACTCAAATGCATCGGGTTTACCTGCACTAATTCTTCGTATTACGCTAAAATTTCTTTCCTGAAACTGAAAAGGTATTTCATCAATAACTTTGATGCTTACAGGGAAAGAATAGCCGCTTTCCATTTTTATGGTTACAGGGTTTTCATCCCCGTTGGAAAGTTTCTCAGGTGTTATTCTCGATGCTGTAAACCTGCTGTTACTGAAAAGCAACAGGAAATCTATAACTATAAAAACCAGAAATATATACAGCAGCAGCCACGAAGCATTGTAAAGTGCAGGAAAAAAGTATGACAGCACAAAGCATGTTACAATGCCTGCAAAAACATAAAAAAAGAAATTGTTAAGATATATTTGCTTAAGCCACTTCATTAACGCGGAATTTCTACAGTGTCTATTATCTGTTTTATTATTTGTGCGCTGGTAAGCCCTTCCATTTCCCGCTCCGGCGATACTACTACACGGTGCTGCAGAACCGGTACTGCAGAATCTTTTATATCTTCCGGAGTTACAAAATCTCTTCCTCTCAATGCTGCATAGCCTTTAGCAGCATTAAGTATTGCAATAGATGCACGTGGCGAAGCACCAAGGTAAAGGAAAGGGCTTTCCCTTGTATTGGCAACCAGCTTTGCAATGTACTCTATAAGCTGAGGCTCAATAACAATTTGCTTTACCATCGACTGGTATTTAATTATATCTGCCTGCGAAAGTACTTTTTGCACGTCCTGAAGCTTCTCTTTGTTTTGCAGGGCATTTTCTCTTTGCAGTATAGAAATCTCCTCTTCAAGCTTAGGATAATCAATATTTACCTTAAAGAGAAAACGGTCAAGCTGTGCTTCCGGAAGGCGGTACGTACCTTCCTGCTCAATAGGGTTTTGTGTTGCAATTACTAAAAACGGAGCTTCCATTTCATGAGTTTCCCCTTCTATGGTAATCTGCCTTTCCTCCATAACCTCAAAAAGTGCAGCCTGGGTTTTTGCCGGAGCCCTGTTAATCTCGTCAATAAGGATGAAGTTAGAAAAAACAGGGCCTTTTTTAAAATTAAACTCTGATTTTGAAAGGTCGAAAACCGATGTTCCTAAAATATCAGAAGGCATAAGGTCAGGAGTAAACTGAATCCTGCTAAAGCCTAATGACAATGTCCTGGAAAGCAATTTTGCAGTGATTGTTTTCGCTACACCAGGAACCCCCTCAAGCAGTACATGGCCATTAGCAAGAATAGCAACCAAAAGCTGATCTATCATTTTTTGCTGGCCTACAATTACATTGCTTATTTCCTGTTTTACAGCTGCCAGGCTATCTTTTAGCGGGGCCATATCCAGCCTTGACTGAAAGTTTAAGTTTTCGCTTTCTGTGGTATTAGGTGTTTCCGGGGTAAGGTTTTCAAGGTTTGTATTGTTCTCCGGATTTGTGTGTTCATTATTGTTTTCGAATGATTCCATTATAATCTTAGGTTTTCGATTGCTTTATTTACTTCTACAACATCAGCTTCAGTACTCTGGAAGTTGTGTCGGTGTTTTTTTATCAAACTTACGGTTTTTTCAATATCTTCAATAGATTTGCCGGTTTTTTGGTGTAGTTTATCAATAAACTCATCATCAAGGGAGTAAGTGTCTATAAGGTAAACGGTCCTTATATGCTCGAGGAAATAAATTATCTTTTTCTCAATAATGGTATGATGGTCTTTCTCCTGAAAATATAGATTACCTATGGTCTTGGTAAAGTCTACCGTTGTGTTTTTAACCGGAGGTATTTCAGGCACTACCCGCTGCTTTCTGCGGGCATTAAAAATAAAAAAAATAAGAAAGCCTATCAAACTAAGGTAATATGCCCATTTGAGTGCAGGCTGTTTTAAAATATATCTTAAGGAAGAACCTTCGATACCTTCGCCATCATAACTTTTTGCATGCCAGTAAATATTTCCTTCTGGCAGATAAGAAATAACACCTTCGGTATATTTATAATGATCAGCAGCAAGCAAATGGAAATTAGAAAATACGGCTGGCTGTGTATGTAGTATAAAATTACCGGCACCAAAGGGTACCTTTACAAAATTAGCTTCTTTTAAGGTGTCTATTTCCTGATAACCTAAAACAGAGCTGTTAGGAGCTAAGGAATCAAAATGGTAAAAGTTAATCCCTTCAGAAAAATATTGTTTCCTGTCTTTAAGCCTGTTAGTATTAAATGATAACAAAATAGAATCACGATAATAAAAACTAGTGGAAGCCGTAATATTTAAAGTATCTAACAGGGTTTGCGGCAATTTTTTCATACTCAAAAAAATTGTGTTTCCATGCTCTGCAAAATACATTAGTTCTTTTAGCGACTCCTCATCAATACGATTTTCTTCGTCAATATTAATAAAAGTACCTTTTGCCCCGTATTTTGAATTGTCATAATCATATAGTGGCTCAAAATACTCATAAGGCGTTATGCTGAATTTGTTTACTGTATTATCGCCAAACAGTTTTCCTGACTCTTTGTCCATTACATAAAGCCCTAAAGGGATTTTGTCTGAAAGTTTATAGGTGGGCCTCCAGTCTATTGGCTTTGGCCTTATAGATTCAGCTACAATTATCAACGCTATAATAAGACCAAGAAATATGATGTAGATTGTGACTTTCCTGTTCATCTTATAACGTATTTAAAGTTTTCTGAAACGCTTTTTCTGCTTTGATGTAGGCTTCGTTATCTATGTGGAAATCTCCATACCAACTATAATCATAAACATAAGAAAGGTACTCAAAATCTTTTCGCAGTGTACTGTCTTTTATTTCATAAAGGTAATCTGTGTTAGTTTTATCAGGATGCCATTTAATTATTTCCCTATAGGTAAGTGTTTTAAGCAGCCACAGATAATAATATCTTACAGCAAGCCTGTAATCACCATCTTTTTTAGTGTTTTCAATAAGCTGCCTGAAATCCATTTGTGTTATGTCCTGTTCAATAATATCGTCAACAGAAACTTTTTTCTGTGAACGCCTGAACAGCCATAAACTATCTTTCCCTAAAAGTGAGGCTACTATAAGATAAATTACATAGCCCACTATTGCAAAAAGCAATATTCTTACAATAATCACAAACCAGGAAGCATTACTTGTTTTGTTTCCAAAAGAAAACAGCTCCCTTAAAAAATTACCCAGCCATTTTAAAAATCTGTCCCATTGTGTATCTGGCTTCGATTTTACTTTATAAATAAATTCTGAATCACTGTATTTTTTCTGATAGCCTTTTTCAAAATCTTTTTGGTTATAAGAAACCGTGTCTGCAGTTTTAAAATTTACAGCCGGTATTTGTTCTGCTTTCAAGGTGTCCTGCTGAAAAATTGTATCTTTTTCCAAAAAAAATTCAGTCCCACCCTGTGCATAAGCCAGAAATGAGCAGCAAAACAGTAGAATATAGTATAAATATTTACTCACTATCAGCACCTATTAAATCAATGTCAGAATGCAGTGAATTATTATTTTCTTCTTCCATATGGCTATAATAAATAATTCCCTGGTTAACCAATGTAAGGTTAGTTAAAAAATAGCTTACAACTACAGATAATACCATGCTTATTATAGACATTATTTGAGCAAAAGAAAAACCGGAAGCTGAGGATGATTCTATTGTGGTTTCAGAGAGCATTGTAAAAGTGCCTATTAATGATGGAATAAGCGTTACTATAAAATTAATTACATAAACTATTATTATAAAAATCAGTGTTACGCCTGAATAATGCCAAAATTTGTTTGTAAGCATTTTGAAGCCTCTGCCCAAAGAGGTAAAATACCCGTTATTGGTATTAATATAATCAAAAAAAGAAAGTGCCATCCAGCATGTTAATGCAGAAAATAAAATAAGTGCTATAG
>CAMPIZ010000005.1 GCA_946886675.1 uncultured Flavobacterium sp. | reverse complement strand
CCTTTTAATGGCTTTAATGGTACTGTAGAGAAAGTTAATGAAGATAAGCGTAAGCTTGAAGTAATGGTGAAGATCTTTGGAAGAAAGACTCCGCTGGAACTAAGCTTTATGCAGGTTGAAAAAGTATAATTTTTGTTACACTAATATATAAAATCACATCATTCGCTTCCAAATGAAGATGTGCTAAATCTTTTAAAGAAATGGCTAAAGAAATTAGTAAAGTAGTTAAACTACAAGTTAAGGGAGGTGCTGCGAATCCTTCGCCACCGGTTGGACCTGCTTTGGGGGCTGCTGGAGTTAACATCATGGAGTTCTGTAAGCAGTTTAATGCAAGGACTCAGGATAAACCCGGCAAAGTTTTACCAGTACAAATTACTGTGTATAAAGACAAGTCTTTTGACTTTGTTGTTAAAACGCCACCGGCTGCAATTCAGTTACTGGATGCTGCTAAAGTAAAGTCAGGTTCTGGAGAACCAAACCGTAAGAAAGTAGCAAGTGTTACCTGGGATCAGATCAAGGCTATCGCTGAAGACAAAATGGCAGACCTAAATGCTTTCACAATCGAGAAAGCTATGAGTATGGTTGCCGGTACAGCAAGGTCTATGGGTATAACAGTAACGGGAACAGCTCCTTTTTAATCGTAAAAAGAAAGAAAAGACATGGCAAAATTAACAAAAAAGCAAAAAGAGGCTGCTTCAAAAATTGAGAAGAACAAACTATACTCTTTAAAAGATGCGTCTGCATTAATAAAAGAGGTTGCTTCTGCAAAATTTGATGAGTCTGTTGATATCGCAGTACGTTTGGGTGTAGATCCACGAAAGGCGAATCAAATGGTAAGAGGAGTTGTTACACTACCACACGGTACAGGTAAAGATGTAAGAGTACTTACTCTTGTAACTCCTGATAAAGAGGCTGAGGCTAAAGCTGCTGGTGCAGACCACGTAGGTTTAGATGAATACCTTCAGAAAATTAAAGACGGATGGACAGATGTTGATGTTATCATCACTATGCCGGCCGTTATGGGTAAACTAGGTCCGTTAGGTAGAATATTAGGTCCAAGAGGCTTAATGCCAAACCCTAAAACAGGTACAGTTACTATGGACGTGGCAAAAGCTGTTCAGGAAGTGAAAGCTGGTAAAATTGACTTTAAAGTTGATAAAACCGGTATTGTTCACGCGGGAATAGGTAAGATATCTTTTGATGCTGCCAAAATTTCTGAGAACGCTCACGAAATCATTCAAACATTAGTTAAATTAAAACCAACTGCAGCAAAAGGCACTTATATAAAGAGTATTCATATCTCTAGTACCATGAGCCCTGCTATAGCTTTAGATCCTAAAGCGGTATAATTGGTAGTTAAAAAGTTTTATTATGACCAGAGAAGAAAAATCAAGAGTTATTGAAGATTTAACTGCACAGTTAGCCGAATCAAATGTGATTTATGTAGCAGATATTTCGGGACTTGATGCAGAAACTACTTCAAACTTAAGAAGAGCTTGTTTTAAAGCAGGTATTAAGCTGGAGGTTGTTAAAAATACCCTGCTTGAAAAAGCAATGGAGACTTCTGACAATAATTATGGTGAATTACCATCTATATTGAAAGGAAATACTTCAATAATGATTGCAGAGAACGGTAACGCTCCTGCCAAAGTAATTAAAGAATTCCGTAAAAAATCTGATAAACCTGTACTTAAGGGAGCTTACATACACGAAGCAGTATTTATCGGAGACAATCAGCTTGATGCTCTTGTAGCTCTTAAATCTAAAGAAGAGGTTATTGGAGAAATCATCACGTTACTTCAGTCTCCTGCTAAAAATGTTGTTTCTGCTCTTAAATCAGGTGGAGGTAAGATTGCAGGGATTGTTAAAACATTATCTGAAAGATAATACCCAACGCGAGTACGCACTTAATAAATTATATATTTTAAAAACTATTTAAAACGATAGAAAAATGGCAGATTTGAAACAATTCGCAGAACAATTAGTTAACTTAACAGTTAAAGAAGTTAACGAACTAGCTACAATATTAAAAGAGGAGTATGGCATCGAGCCTGCAGCTGCAGCTGTAGCTGTTGCTGCTGGTCCTGGTGCTGGTGATGGTGGTGCAGCTGCTGCTGAGCAAACTGAATTCACTGTAGTTCTTAAAGAGGCTGGAGCTTCTAAACTAGGTGTTGTTAAAGCTGTAAAAGAGCTTACAGGTCTAGGTCTTAAAGAAGCTAAAGATCTTGTAGACGGTGCTCCTGCAAACGTAAAAGAAGGTGTTTCTAAAGATGAGGCTGAAGGCCTTAAGAAAGCTTTAGAAGAGGCTGGAGCTGTTGTTGAGCTAAAATAAGCTTACTTCGGTTAAAAAACCCAGGTTTAGGCCTTGAGAAAAAGTCTCAAAGGCCTAAACCATTTTTCGTATAATAACATTATACGCTGTTTTATTAAAACTTTTTAATCAAAATTTTGTCCATTGATGATAACAAATCAGACTGAGAGATTAAATTTTGCCTCTACAAAGAATATCCCTGCCTATCCTGATTTCTTGGATATCCAGGTTAAGTCTTTCAAGGATTTCTTTCAACTTGAAACTAAATCTGACGAAAGAGGCAACGAAGGTCTTTATAATACCTTCATGGAAAACTTTCCGATCACTGATACCAGAAATCAGTTTGTACTGGAGTTCCTTGACTACTTCGTTGATCCGCCTAGGTATACAATCGAAGAGTGTATAGACAGGGGGCTAACTTACAGCGTACCGCTAAAAGCGAGATTAAAGCTGTACTGTACAGACCCAGAGCATGAGGATTTTGAGACAATTGTACAAGACGTATACTTAGGTACCATTCCTTATATGACGCCTAGCGGTACATTTGTTATCAATGGTGCAGAGCGTGTGGTTGTTTCACAATTACACAGATCACCGGGTGTATTCTTCGGTCAATCTTTCCATGCAAACGGAACAAAATTATATTCTGCAAGGGTAATACCTTTCAAAGGTTCATGGATTGAGTTTGCTACAGACATTAATAATGTGATGTATGCTTATATTGACAGGAAGAAAAAGCTTCCGGTTACAACACTATTCAGGGCAATTGGTTTTGAAAGGGATAAAGACATCCTTGAAATATTTGACCTTGCTGAAGAAGTAAAGGTTTCTAAAACCGGTCTTAAAAAATATATAGGCAGAAGGCTTGCCGCACGTGTACTTAATACATGGCATGAGGATTTTGTGGATGAAGATACAGGTGAGGTAGTTTCTATTGAGCGTAACGAGATTATATTAGACAGGGATACTGTAATTGATAAAGATAATGTTGAGGAGATTATCGAGTCTAATGTAAAATCTATTCTGCTTCATAAAGAGGATAATAATCAGGCAGATTATGCTATTATCCATAATACTTTACAAAAGGACCCTACAAACTCAGAAAAAGAAGCTGTAGAGCACATTTACCGTCAGCTGCGTAATGCAGAACCACCTGATGAGGAAACCGCTCGTGGCATTATAGATAAACTGTTCTTCTCAGACCAGCGTTACAACTTAGGTGAAGTTGGCCGTTACAGAATGAACAAAAAGCTTAGCCTTGATATTCCTATGGATAAGCAGGTGCTTACCAAAGAGGATATCATAACTATCGTTAAATATCTTATCGAACTTATCAACTCTAAAGCAGAGATTGATGATATCGATCACTTATCAAATCGTCGTGTAAGAACTGTGGGCGAGCAGCTTTCAGCTCAGTTTGGCGTAGGTTTGGCGCGTATGGCAAGAACCATAAGGGAGCGTATGAATGTTAGGGATAACGAGGTGTTTACACCAATAGACCTTATCAATGCTAAAACATTGTCGTCTGTTATCAACTCTTTCTTTGGTACAAACCAGCTTTCTCAGTTTATGGACCAGACAAACCCGCTTGCTGAGATTACTCATAAAAGAAGGTTGTCTGCATTAGGTCCTGGTGGTCTTTCGAGAGAAAGAGCAGGTTTCGAGGTGCGAGACGTTCACTATACGCATTACGGACGTTTATGTCCTATTGAAACTCCTGAAGGTCCAAACATTGGTTTGATATCTTCACTTGGTGTTTATGCAAAAGTTAATGGAATGGGCTTTATTGAAACTCCTTACCGTAAAGTAGAGAGCGGTAAAGTAGATTTAGAGTCTGAACCAATATATTTAAGTGCAGAGGAAGAAGAAGGTAAACTGATTGCTCAGGCAAACATAGAAATGAACAATAACGGTGAGATTACTGCAGAAAAAGTAATTGCACGTGAGGAAGGTGACTTCCCGGTTGTTGAGCCAAATGTAGTACATTATACAGACGTTGCTCCAAACCAGATTGCTTCTATTTCGGCTTCTCTTATTCCATTCCTTGAGCACGATGATGCTAACCGTGCGTTGATGGGATCAAACATGATGCGCCAGGCCGTACCATTATTACGTCCTGAAGCACCTATTGTTGGTACCGGCCTTGAGCGTCAGGTAGCATCAGATTCAAGAGTGCTTATTAATGCAGAGGGAAGCGGTGTAGTTGAGTATGTTGATGCCAGAGAGATAACTATTAAGTATGATAGAACAGACCGTGAGAGAAGTGTGAGCTTTGATACGGATGATAAAACATACCAGTTAATTAAATTCAGGAAAACTAACCAGAGTACCAGCATCAACCTTAAGCCTATTGTAAGAAAAGGTGACAGGGTTGTAAAAGGTCAGGTGCTTTGTGAAGGATATGCAACACAAAACGGTGAACTTGCTTTAGGTAGAAACCTACAGGTTGCTTTCATGCCTTGGAAAGGTTATAACTTTGAAGATGCGATCGTAATTTCTGAAAAAGTAGTTCGTGATGATATCTTTACATCAATCCACGTAGACGACTATTCACTGGAGGTAAGGGATACCAAATTAGGTAACGAAGAGTTAACTAACGATATTCCTAACGTAAGTGAAGAAGCTACCAAAGATCTTGATGAGAATGGTATGATCAGGATTGGTGCAGAAGTTAAGCCTGGTGATATCCTTATAGGTAAGATTACACCAAAAGGTGAATCAGACCCTACACCGGAAGAAAAGCTTTTAAGGGCTATCTTTGGTGATAAGGCGGGTGATGTAAAAGATGCTTCATTAAAAGCTTCTCCGTCACTGCATGGTGTTGTTCTTGATAAAAAACTGTTTGCAAGAGCAGTAAAAGATAAACGTAAACGTACAAAAGATAAAGACGATTTAACCAAGCTTGAAATGGAGTTTGAAGTTAAGTTCAATGAACTTAAGGACAGGCTTATCGATAAGCTGTTTAATATCGTTAACGGAAAAACTTCGCAGGGAGTAATGAATGATTTGGGTGAGGAAGTATTACCAAAAGGTAAGAAATATACCCAGAAAATGCTTTATGCTGTTGAAGATTTCGCTCACTTAACAAAAGGGCAGTGGACTACGGACGATGAAACCAATGCAATGGTTAACGACCTTATCCATAACTATAAAATTAAGCTGAACGACCTTCAGGGTGCATTAAGAAGAGAGAAATTCACTATAACTGTAGGAGATGAGCTTCCGTCAGGAATCTTAAAACTTGCTAAAGTTTACATCGCTAAGAAACGTAAACTTAAAGTAGGTGATAAGATGGCAGGTCGTCACGGTAACAAAGGTATTGTAGCCAAAATTGTTCGTCAGGAAGATATGCCGTTCCTTGAAGACGGAACACCGGTAGATATTGTTCTTAACCCACTTGGTGTACCATCGCGTATGAATATTGGTCAGATCTACGAAACTGTTCTTGGATGGGCCGGTATGAAGTTGGGCAAGAAATTTGCCACTCCTATTTTTGATGGTGCTTCTCTTGATGAGATCAACGAACTTACAGATGAGGCAGGTATACCAAGATTTGGCCATACTTACCTTTATGACGGTGGTACCGGAGAGCGTTTCCATCAGCCGGCTACAGTAGGTGTAATTTACATGCTTAAACTGGGGCACATGGTTGATGATAAAATGCATGCCCGTTCCATTGGTCCATACTCGCTTATCACACAGCAGCCTCTTGGAGGTAAAGCACAGTTTGGTGGCCAGCGTTTTGGAGAGATGGAGGTTTGGGCACTTGAAGCATATGGTGCTTCTAGTACTCTAAGGGAGATACTGACTGTTAAATCGGATGACGTTATTGGTAGGGCTAAAACTTACGAAGCTATCGTTAAGGGAGAGACCATGCCGGAACCGGGACTGCCAGAATCATTCAATGTATTGATGCATGAGCTTAAAGGTCTTGGACTAGACATCAGATTAGAAGAATAAATTTCCATGGGAATGGTACTTTGTGCCATTCCCTTTACAGCGTTTTTAATATAATTGATAGATTCATATCATGACGAGATTAAAAGATAAAAATACCGTTAAAAGATTTAACCAGATTTCGATAGGTCTTGCTTCTCCGGAGTCAATCCTTGCAGAATCAAGAGGTGAGGTATTAAAGCCGGAAACCATTAACTATCGTACTCACAAACCGGAAAGGGACGGACTTTTCTGTGAGCGTATTTTTGGTCCTGTAAAGGACTTTGAATGTGCCTGTGGTAAGTATAAAAGAATCCGTTATAAAGGGATTGTTTGTGACCGTTGTGGTGTAGAGGTTACGGAGAAAAAAGTACGTCGTGACAGGGTAGGGCACATCAACCTTGTAGTGCCTATTGCACACATTTGGTACTTCCGTTCGCTACCTAACAAAATTGGTTATCTTCTTGGCCTTCCGTCTAAGAAATTAGATATGATCATTTACTATGAAAGGTATGTGGTTATACAGCCGGGTATTGCAAAGGGTCCTGATGGGGAAGCCCTTAATGCTTTAGACTTTTTAACAGAAGAAGAGTATCTTAATATTGCGGATTCTCTTCCTATGGAGAACCAATATTTAGACGATTCAGATCCTAATAAGTTTATTGCTAAAATGGGTGCGGAGTGTATTATGGACCTATTGGCGAGGATAGACCTTGACCAGTTGTCTTATAACCTTCGCCACAGTGCAAATACAGAAACATCTAAGCAACGTAAAACAGAAGCACTTAAAAGGCTTCAGGTAGTTGAATCTTTCCGTGAGGCAAACCTAAACAGGGAAAACCGTCCGGAATGGATGATACTTAAAGTTATACCTGTTATACCGCCTGAACTTCGTCCGTTAGTACCACTTGATGGTGGACGTTTTGCAACGTCTGACCTTAATGACCTTTACAGAAGGGTTATTATACGTAACAACCGTCTTAAGAGGTTAATGGAGATCAAGGCGCCGGAAGTGATCCTTCGTAACGAAAAACGTATGCTTCAGGAATCTGTAGACTCGTTATTCGATAATACAAGAAAAGCTTCTGCTGTTAAAACAGAATCAAACAGGCCGCTTAAGTCACTTTCAGATTCATTAAAAGGTAAGCAGGGACGTTTCCGTCAAAACCTTCTTGGTAAGCGTGTTGACTATTCTGCACGTTCGGTAATTGTTGTTGGCCCTGAAATGAAACTGTTTGAATGTGGTCTTCCTAAAGATATGGCTGCAGAGTTATACAAACCATTCGTTATCCGTAAGCTTATCGAAAGAGGTATTGTAAAAACAGTTAAGTCGGCTAAAAAGATAATAGACAAAAAAGAGCCTGTAGTATGGGATATCCTTGAAAATGTAATTAAAGGACACCCTGTACTGCTTAACCGTGCCCCTACGCTTCACCGTTTAGGTATTCAGGCATTCCAGCCTAAACTTATTGAAGGTAAAGCGATCCAGCTGCACCCGCTTGTATGTACGGCATTTAACGCCGACTTTGACGGTGACCAGATGGCGGTTCACTTACCGCTTGGGCCAGAGGCTATATTAGAGGCACAGCTGTTAATGCTTGCTTCACACAACATACTTAACCCTGCAAACGGTGCGCCTATTACTGTACCTTCTCAGGACATGGTACTTGGTCTTTACTATATGACCAAAGAGCGTGTTTCTACAGATACTATTAAGGTATTAGGTGAAGGGCTTACATTCTATTCTGCTGAAGAAGTAAATATTGCTTTAAACGAAGGCAGGCTGGAACTTAACGCTTCTATCAAAGTTAGGGCTAAAGACTTTAATGAAAATGGTGAACTTGCTTACAAGATCATTAAAACAACTGCAGGTAGGGTACTATTTAACGAAGTAGTTCCGGAAGCTGCAGGATATATTAACGAAGTACTGACTAAAAAGTCGCTTAGGGATATTATCGGTAAAATATTAAATGCTACTGATGTACCTACAACAGCTGCTTTCCTTGACAGTATTAAAGATATGGGTTACCGTTTCGCATTCAGGGGTGGTCTTTCTTTCAGCTTAGGGGATATTATTATCCCTCCAAGAAAAGAAGAGCTTATTGCTGATGCAAACGAGCAGGTAGAAGCTATTACCATGAACTATAACATGGGTCTTATTACCAATAACGAGCGTTATAACCAGGTAATTGACGTATGGACTTCTACAAATGCGCTTCTTACAGAGCTTGCAATGAAGAACATTAGAGAGGACCAGCAAGGATTCAACTCTGTGTACATGATGCTTGACTCAGGTGCGAGGGGTTCTAAGGAGCAGATACGCCAGCTTACGGGTATGCGTGGTTTGATGGCTAAGCCTAAAAAATCAACTGCCGGAGGTGGTGAAATTATCGAAAACCCAATCTTATCAAACTTTAAAGAAGGTCTTTCAATCCTTGAGTACTTTATCTCTACTCACGGTGCCCGTAAAGGTCTTGCGGATACGGCTCTTAAAACTGCCGATGCAGGTTACCTTACAAGGAGGCTGCACGACGTTTCTCAGGACGTTATTGTAAATTCTGTTGATTGTGGTACTTTAAGAGGTATAGAAGTTACTGCCCTTAAGAAAAACGAAGAGGTAGTAGAGTCTCTTGGAGAGAGAATATTAGGCCGTGTGGCTTTACAGGATGTAATCAACCCGCTAAACTCAGAGGTTCTTATCCATGCAGGAGAAGAAATTACTGAAGCGGTAGTGAGAGCTATTACAGCTTCTCCGGTAGAGAAGGTAGAAGTACGTTCTCCACTTACATGTGAGGCTACAAAAGGTATATGTGCAAAATGTTACGGCCGTAACCTTGCAACCGGTAAAATGACTCAAAAAGGTGAGGCAGTAGGTGTTATTGCAGCACAGTCTATTGGTGAGCCGGGTACACAGCTTACACTGCGTACATTCCACGTGGGTGGTACTGCAGGTAACATTTCTGAAGAATCAAGCATTATCACTAAATTCCATGGTAGGCTTGATATCGAAGACCTTAAAACAGTTAAAGGTGAAGACAACGAAGGTAACCAGGTAGACATTGTAATTTCACGTTCTACAGAACTGAAACTTGTTGATGAGAATACCGGAATTGTTTTAAATACACATAACATACCATACGGTTCCAGCATCTATGTAAAAGATGGTGAAGTTGTTGATAAAGGAACTGTAATATGTAAGTGGGACCCTTATAACGGTGTAATTATATCTGAATTTACAGGTAAAATTGCTTATGAAGATATCGAACAGGGACAAACGTTTATTGTTGAGATCGATGAGCAGACAGGATTCCAGGAAAAAGTAATCTCTGAGGCAAGGAACAAGAAATTGATCCCTACCTTATTGATATACGGAAACGATGGCGAGCTTATCCGTTCATACAACTTACCAGTGGGTGCACACCTTATGGTAGATAACGGCGAGAAGATTAAAGCCGGTAAGGTACTTGTAAAAATACCTAGGCGTTCTTCTAAAGCCGGTGATATTACCGGTGGTTTACCAAGGATTACCGAGCTTCTTGAAGCACGTAACCCTTCTAACCCTGCTGTAGTATCAGAGATTGACGGTGTTGTATCTTTCGGTAAGATTAAGAGAGGTAACCGTGAGATTATTATTGAGTCTAAGTTTGGTGAAATCAAGAAATATCTTGTAAAACTTTCCAACCAGATACTTGTTCAGGAGAATGACTACGTGAAGGCAGGTTTACCACTTTCAGATGGTGCCATTACTCCGGATGATATCCTTAGGATACAGGGGCCGTCTGCAGTACAGCAGTACCTTGTAAACGAGATTCAGGAAGTTTACCGACTACAGGGTGTAAAAATCAACGATAAGCACTTTGAAGTTGTAATCCGCCAGATGATGCGTAAAGTACAAATTCAGGATCCGGGAGATACATTATTCCTTGAAGATCAGCTGGCACATACCAGCGACTTTATTGTTGAGAATGATAAACTTTACGGAATGAAGGTTGTAGAAGATGCAGGTGACTCAGAAACCCTTAAACCGGGTCAGATAGTTTCTCCGCGTGAACTGAGAGACGAGAACTCACTGCTTAAGCGTGGTGATAAAAACCTGGTTGTGGCAAGAGATGTTGTTCCGGCAACGGCAACACCTATATTACAGGGTATTACAAGAGCATCGCTTCAAACTAAATCGTTCATCTCTGCAGCATCGTTCCAGGAAACTACAAAAGTACTTAACGAAGCAGCGGTGGCAGGTAAAGTTGATACGCTTGAAGGACTTAAAGAGAACGTTATCGTAGGACACAGAATACCTGCAGGTACAGGTATGAGGGATTATGATAATATTATCGTAGGTTCTAAGGAAGAATATAATGAATTACTAACTCCAAAAGAGGAATTTAATTACTAAAATACCATGAGTGACCAAAAACAGCAGCCGGGACAAATTAACATTGAACTGGATGAAAAAACAGCCGAAGGCATCTACTCAAATCTGGCAATTATAAACCACTCGGCATCTGAGTTTGTAGTGGATTTTGTAACCATAATGCCGGGCGTGCCAAAAGCTAAAGTTAAGTCACGTATTGTATTAACGCCTCAGCATGCCAAAAGGCTGCTTAAGGCATTAGGCGAAAACATCCAGCGCTTTGAAGCCGCTCACGGCCCGATAAGCGAAACGGAACAGCCTTCTATTCCTTTGAGTTTTGGGCCTGCTGGTCAGGCTTAATATAAAATAGAAACCCACTCGAAAGAGTGGGTTTTTTGTTTTTAGTAACGACTTGATTAATTTCGCTGAAAGGTTTATAATTATTTATATTTCAAATTAAGGTCACTTCTACTTTAAACAATATTTCCTTAACTTTGAAGCTAATCAATAAACAACATTCCCCAAGTATATGTCGAGTATTATCCAATTGCTTCCTGACCACGTTGCCAACCAGATAGCTGCCGGAGAGGTAGTGCAGAGGCCGGCTTCTGTAGTTAAGGAGTTACTCGAAAATTCGGTCGATGCAGGTTCAACAGAAATTAAGCTCATAGTTAAAGATGCAGGAAAAACCTTAATTCAGGTTATAGATAGCGGCAAGGGTATGGGAGTTACCGATGCCCGCCTGTGTTTTGAACGCCATGCCACATCAAAAATACGCCATGCAGAAGATTTGTTTGACCTGCATACAAAAGGCTTTAGGGGAGAGGCCCTGGCATCTATTGCCGCTATTGCCCATGTTGAGCTTAAAACAAAGCAGGAGCAGGAAGAACTTGGAACGCACATTGTTATAGAAGGCAGTAAGTTTATAAGCCAGGATGTGGCAGTATTGCCTAAGGGTACTTCATTCTCGGTGAAAAACCTGTTTTACAATATTCCCGCAAGGCGTAATTTTCTCAAATCAGATACAGTTGAATTCCGTCATATAGTTGACGAGTTTGAAAGGGTAGCACTGGCGCATGCCAATATTCATTTTATACTGTACCATAACGGCAGCGAGATGTTTAACCTTCCCGCTTCAAACACCCGTCAGCGTATTGTGAACATTTTTGGAGGGCGTACTAATGAAAAACTGGTGCCTGTAAATGAAACTACCGAGATTGTAAGTATAAATGGTTTTGTATGCAAACCCGAGTTTGCTAAGAAGAACAGGGGAGAACAGTTCTTTTTTGTAAACAACCGTTTTATTAAAAGCGGCTACCTGCACCATGCAGTTATGGCTGCTTATGAAGGGCTTTTGAAAGATGGTGCACAGCCTGGATATTTTATTTATCTGGATGTTCCGGCCAATACTATAGATATTAACATACACCCTACAAAAACAGAGATAAAATTTGATGATGAACATGCACTGTACGCTATTTTACGTTCGTCTATAAAGCACAGCCTGGGTCAGTTTAACGTATCTCCTGTATTGGATTTTGACAGGGATGCTACGCTGGATACCCCATATGAATATGAAAAAAAGGATGTTAGCATGCCTACTATTCAGGTAGATTCTTCTTTTAATCCTTTTGCCGATGATAATAAGCCCGTACGCCAATCATCAGGTGGATCTTCTTCTTTTTCATCACCCTCATTCAGAAAAACAGACAGAATGCCTTCCTGGGAAAGCTTGTATAATGGTATAGATACTGCGGCTGACGAAATAGCTGAGATCAGCTTTGAATCAGACGAGGTGACAGGTTCACTCTTTAATGATCAGGAAGTAGAGCAGGCCGTTTACAAAACCTACCAAATACATAAAAAATATATTGTAAGCCCTATTAAGTCGGGCATGGTGATAATAGACCAGAAACGCGCACACCAACGTATACTGTATGAGCAGTTTCTGGCTAATATTACGGTACAGCATGGAGCCAGCCAGCAGCTGCTTTTTCCGTTAACGCTTCACTATAATAAAAGCGAGCTTGAAATTATAAGGGAAATGAAGGAGGCATTACAAAATACTGGCTTTGTTTTTGCTGAAGTAAACAGCGACCATATTGTGGTTTCCGGGCTTCCGGTAAACGTTTCGGAAAGTGAGGTATCTATACTGCTTGAAGAACTGATAAACGACCTGCAGCAGGAAGTACCGGACAGCAGTTTTAGCCAAAGTGACAGCATTGCAAAATCGATGGCGCGTAGCCTGGCGGTTAAAACAGGGACACAGCTTACTGAGAAGGAGCAGGAAAATATGGTTAATGCGCTTTTTGCCTGCAAAGAGCCAGGAGTTTCACCTTTTAATAAACCCACCTTCATTACTGTGAGCGTGGAAGATCTTGATAAACGATTTGCCCTATGATGCGAATAACCGAAACTGTTAAGCAGTTGCTTATTATTAATGTTATATTTTTTATTGGTAGTTATATAGTTGGTCCGGCTGCAACTGATTACTTAGCCTTACATGCACCTACGAGTGATAAATTCCAGTTTTGGCAAATTATAACTCACATGTTTATGCATAGCCGTAATAATATTGGACATATTTTTTTCAATATGTTTGCCTTGTATTCATTTGGTGTAGTGTTAGAACAAATGTGGGGAGCCAAGAAATTTATCTTTTTTTATATATCATGCGGTTTAGGGTCTGCAGCTTTGCATTTAGGGGTAAACTACTTTGAATTACAACATCTTTTACAGGGAGTAGCGGACCTGAATCTTTCATCAGAAACAATACATCAGATTTTAAATGTCAGTTTTGATGATGGGGTTAAATACAGATCAGATCTATTTTTAAAAGAAATCTCTCCTATTATTGAAAATGCAGGAAAAGTAAGCTCATTAACTGAGAGCCATTTTTCTACATTATTTGAGGCGGCTGCATTTAATCAAAGACCTATGCTTGGAGCATCTGGGGCTGTGTATGGTATACTAGTTGCGTTTGCTTTCATGCTTCCTAATGCAGAACTTATGCTGTTGTTTTTACCCATACCCATAAAAGCTAAATACTTTGTTCCGGGGCTTTTGGCAATAGATTTATTTTTAGGATTAAAAGGTAACTCTATATTTGGAAGTGGTGGAGACGGTATAGCACACTTTGCTCATTTGGGTGGTGCACTAGTAGGTTTTATGATGATGTGGTATTGGAAAAAGAATCAGTTTAACAATAACCGTTGGAATTAACATGGGTATTATAGATGATTTAAAGATGGAATACCGCATTGGCGGCATCACACAAAAGCTCATTTTCTGGAATGTCGGATTATTTGCCATACCGCTTATTGTTTTTAGTATTCTTTCGCTGTTTAGTATAGAGCTTCCTTTTCTCAGATGGGACTGGTTGGGTGTAAATGACTGGTTAAGCCTTTCCTCAAATCCTGCCGACCTGCTTTGGAAACCATGGTCCATAATTTTATATATGTTTTTGCATGGCGGATTCTTTCACCTGCTGTTCAATATGCTGGTGCTGTATTTTGCAGGGAGGGTATTCCTTACGTTTTTTACACAAAAGCAAATGTTTGGACTCTACATACTGGGAGGAATCTTTGCAGGAGTAATGTATATTATTGGTTACAATTTTCTTCCGGCCCTTGCTACAGGCGGGGCTAAAATGGTAGGTGCTTCTGCAGCCATCATGACGGTGCTTATTGCTGCGGCAGTTTACCAGCCTTATTATCAGGTTAGGTTAATGCTTATAGGGACAGTTAAACTCTGGCATATAGCACTTGTTTTTGTAGTGCTCGATTTAATACAGGCTTCCGGCAGCAATGCCGGGGGGCATCTTGCACATTTGGCTGGAGCCTTATTTGGGTATATTTATATTAAGATGCTCATAAGAGGAACCGACCTGAGTAAAGGTGTAACCTCGATACTCGATTTTTTTGCCGACCTTTTTAGCCCGAGAAAGTCGTCTCCTTTTAAAAAAGTACATAAAAATAAAACGACAGTAAACTATCGTCCTGCCGCAAAACCTGCAAAAGATATCACTCAAAAAAAAATAGATGATATACTGGATAAAATAAGCAAATCTGGCTACGACAGCCTGACAAAAGAAGAAAAGGAATTTTTATTTAAAGTAGGAAAATAAATACTATCTTAGATTAGCCAACCCCCGAAATGATGAAGCACCTCTCATGGTTCAATAAAATGATGTTTTTTTTTAATACGGTACTTACCGTAATCACTTTTATTGCCTATGTACTTCCGTTTCTTGCACCAAAACTGTTTCCATTTCTTTCGGTATTTACGTTAGTGCTACCCTTATTGTTAGTGCTTAATTTTCTGTTCTTTATGTACTGGCTGCTGCAGGCAAAAAAGCAAATGCTGCTTTCAGGCCTTGTGCTGCTTTTAGGGATAACATTTGTAAGTAAGTTTTACCGTTTTTCATCGGACAAACAGCCGGAAGACAATACCGACTTTACTGTTATGAGCTATAACGTAAGGATGTTTAATATATATGAGTGGATTAAGGATGATACACTTGTACCGCAAAAGATAGCTTATTTTGTAAAAGAAAAAGATCCGGATATTGTTTGCCTTCAGGAATATGCCAGCGGTGGTGACGGACTTTTTAAGCAGTTTAAAAACAGCTATATTTTTAAAGAAGAGGGTAAAACCGCCCAGGCAGTCTTTTCCAAATATCCAATTATTAACAAGGGAGCTATTGATTTTCCTAAATCGGCTAATAATGTAATTTTTGCCGATATAAAAAAAGGGAATGATACCCTAAGGGTATATAGCATGCACCTACAGTCAATAAAAATAAGTCCTGATATTCACGAGAAAATAGACGAGGAGAAGTCTAAAGTTATTTTCAGGAGGATTAGTGATGCTTTCAAAGAACAGCAGCTACAGGCCGAAATGATACAAAAGCATAAGAGTGAGTGCCATTACCCAATGATAATTTGCGGAGACCTGAATAACAGTGCTTTTTCTTATGTATACAGGAGTGTGAGAGGAGAGATGAATGATTCTTTTGAAGAAGCGGGAAACAGTTTTGGCAAGTCTTACAATTACAGGTATTATCCGGCAAGGATAGATTATATTTTTGCTGATGATACACTTGACATAAAGGAATTTAAAACTTATAACAGATTTATAAATTCCGATCATTTCCCAATAATGTCAAGACTGGGTTTTGTAAAAAAAGAAAAGGAATAATTACAATTTCTGATTTTTAAGATAATCCATTGCATAACGGCCTTCATTAAATAACAAATCCAGGATACTAAGATTGTTTATAAAGCCATGTTTTTCTTCAAAAACCTGAGTGTAAGGTTCAAATGTAGCAGGGTCTTTTTTACCGTTGGCCAGATGTCTTAAATCGTTCACACCGCTTACTTCATGAAAATACTCGGTAGTTTTTTCATACTTAAAATCCATGCCCAGGCAATCAGTCACAATTTCCATTATCTGGAAATTAAGATCCATCATAAACGTATGCTTTTTCTCAAATACAGGTCTTATATCGTCCTCAAAGTATTCGAAGAAGGGCGAAGTGCGGTAAGCAGCTTCAAGGGACTTAAAATGCTGTTTTTGCCAGTCAAAAGCGGTTTCAATCTTTACGTCCTTAAACTTTTGATGCCTTCCTGCAGGACTGTGCTTAACAGGTATGTTTAAAAGCTGTATTCCATTAGGGCTGTATATGTACATCC
>CAMPIZ010000004.1 GCA_946886675.1 uncultured Flavobacterium sp. | reverse complement strand
GCGGATAAGAGGTTGATATTACCGCCTGCGAGAACGAATGATCATAATAGAAAATGGCTGTAAGGTTTTTACTGAAAGCATAGTCTGCAGTAAACTTAATAGTCCATATATCCTGCCCTCCTCCAAGCTGATTATTATCATAATCCAGATAGCGCACAATAGTTTCGTTTTTCCTCCACGAAAAATCTGCCTTCAGGTTAATATCACTCTTAATAACATTTGTTGGGTTATCAGCAAGACTGGAGTTAATAGTTACATCTTTTATACGATAGCCAAGCCCTACTACATATTCGTTACCCTTCACCTCTGTAAGCAGGTTGTTATCAAAGCTCATGTTAAGCATTCTGTCTTTTTTAATCTCAGCCAGTATTTTAATTGAGTTCTTCATCTCCAAGTCTATACGAATAAGCGGATTAAAATGCTCCTCAAGGCTAATGTTTGATATAATGTATTGTGAAAAGAAGTTACCTGTACCACCATTATCTCTTTGTCGGTTATCAGGATTGTACTCAAAATTTGAACGGTAACTATTAATAGTATAACCTGCAGTATAACCATGTTGCAATGAAAAACGCTTAAACCTGTCTTTAAAGTATTTATAACGCATAAGCCCTGTATATTTCACCACCCAGTTTGGCAGCGGAATGTTTCTGAAAGGACCCGTTTTTACATCTGATGCATCCTGACCCGAATATGCTGCTAAAAATGCCGGAAGCAATACTTCCTGGCTGTTTTTACCAAAACCAACAGGATACCCTGCATTGGCATTGCTAAACTCACTACCTGCATTACCATCCGTAAGGCCGTTAAAAACAGGAAAATCTGATGTGCCATAGTGCTCTTGTGCCAGCCTGTTAGCAACTATAAGCCTGTTCTCCCTAAACTGGTTAAACGCTTCAGAACTGTTTACATCGCTTTGACCAAAAGCAGTTTTTATAAATATGGTAGAAATTTGCAGGTTACCCATAGTATATGGTGAACGGGAATTGTACACATACCTATCTTCAATATCGCTATAAGTTACATCATACTGTTCTGTATAGGTCTCAGCATATCTTTTTTCTGCCGTAAGGTCAACTTTTAAATCAGGGAACAAATCAATATTAGCTGTTATGTTCAATATTTGTGCTTTAACCCTTGTAAAGTTTTGATTGAACTCTTCATAAAGGGTAAGATAGCCACGTTCTGCAGAATACTGCCTTATATCGCTCTGGCTACCCCAAACAAAGCCTAAAGTTGGCCTGGTAGTACCAAAGAAACCAACACCGGGAAGGTAACCCGGCAGGAGTGTACCATCATTCTGATTGTATTTTACCTGAAGGGTCTTAACACTGGTTAATACTCCTACAAGCCCATCAACAAAAACATTACCATCTTGTGATGCCTGCTGATTATTACTTATTTTTTCACCCGGCTTCGGTGGGCCCTGAGGCCTTGCATTTCGGGCAGGCTTCTTACTTTTTGTAAGGCCTATGTATTTATAGAACACACCCATATTAAAGGTAGTGTTCAGCTCATGGGAGCTATTATTTTGTATTGTATTACCCAGTTCATTAATTTCTCCTGTATCAGGATCAGGGAACCTTGAAAGCGCGTCCGATGAACGCTGCCAGTCAAACAAAGCATTGTATGTATATGTAGAGCTTATAAAACTAAATACCGGGATCTTATTAATAGGCAGTTCATAATTAACCACAAAATTTTGTGTGTGGTGGTTAGGGTCACCTACATCCCAAAAGCCATCCCATACATCAAGGCCATCTATTGGCTCATTATTTTCATCAAGATAATTTCTAACAATATTACTGGTAGAAGCATTATAGTTAAGTGTTAATGCTTTTGAAATATTCCAGTTAAAACCATACTGATAATTAAAGAAATAATTTCTCCTGTATAATGGCTCTATAGCAATCCCCTGAACATCTACATTTCTGTACTCCTGCCTGTTAAACTGCCTTAATATGTTTGTACTGAAAGATATATTAGACGGCAGGTAATTAAAGTTTATATCCCTAAGCAGTTTCCAGTATTGGCTCTTAGTCATAAACTTGGTTTTGGCAAGTGGCTCTATAGGCTTATTATTAAAAGTATAGTTATAATCTGCAGATGTCCTTACCTGTTGATCCCTCAAATCCTGAATTTCATAATCGTGATGTTCCGTTTCATTATAAGAATAGGAAAGCGTTAGGTTTTCCACATCATATATATGTGGTTTCTGTTCAGGAGCACGTTCCTTTTTAACCCCGATAAAGTTAATACTTGTCCTTTTGGTATAATCTATAGCCCTGTCTTTAAGGTTTTGCCTTTCCTCTTCAGTAGGAGCCAGGTCCATTAACTGCTCAAGCCGGATATCCTGTTGAAACGGATCATATTCAGGAGTAATAATCTCTTCTCCCACCCCATAGTTAAACGGAACGTTTATGCCCCATTTGTTAGGCAGCAGCTTACCAAGATTAATATTAGTAACTATATCATATTGTTTTACATCTTCCCTGCTTCTTTCGTTAGGCCCCTGCTCTATTGTACCAAAGCCAATAGTACTCACCCGCCCTGTTGCTGATAGTGTGGCAAAGTTAGCAAAGTTGGTATCCATACTAGCCACCGCTGCCATACCCCCTTCACCGTCCATATCAGAAAGGCGTAGCTCGTTAAACCATACTTCACCCCTCAGGTTGCGTGCACCCGGAGTACCCGGTTGATAACCGTTTTTAACCCCTACCATTAATGTCCTTACAAGTCCAAAGTTAGGATTACCCTTTATACCCACAGTCATTCTGTCTCCTAATGAGCCATCCAGCAGTCCTGCATTAATATATTTCATACCAAGGCCGTCTTCCTGCAGGCTTGGGTCATTTTGCAGCGCCAGCACTTTAAGCGCGGTAAGCACTTCAAGCGGTATATTAATTTCATTTTCAGCAGGCCATACAACTTCCGGAATCACTGCTCCAAAGGCCGTAACATCAAGCGTCATTTCAATCTGGTAATAGTTTTCTGTAAAGTCGTTACCAAAACGGATAAAAGCCTTCATTTCGCCACTTTGCAGCGCACCAGATTCAGGATTGCCATCCGGCCCTACAAGAGCTTCGGCATGTAAAAACATCCTTAACTTTTTAAACTGGCGCATGTCCACATTTACGTTTTTAAAAGCCCCGCGTGAATCTCCCGGCTCCAATCCGTTTATAAAACTGCCGGCAGGATCATACACCCTTAATGATAATGCCTGCTCATTTTGGTTAATTACCGCATTCTGGCTGTAAAGCTGTTCTCTCTGAACCCCCGGAGGCGATACATACCTTACAGGGTAACGGTCTCCGTTCTCCTGTACATTAAGCGCAATTACATCAAAACCTGTTTGGTCATTGGCATCGGTCTCATTATCTTCAAGAGGATCAAGCGTATTGGTAAACCTTCTCCATTCACCCCTTACAAGATCCAGAGCTCCAAAACGAAGTGTTACTTCCCTCCTGAAGCCTGTCATAAACATTCTCATGAAACGTACCGAACGTATATTTGTAATACCTCCTACAGTTTCTGTAGGAGCATCAATAGGAATTTTATACAATAACCACCTTCCCTGTGCCTGTTCACCATTTGGAAGCTCTATTCCACTAACTTCCCTTTCGTCCACAACATAACCCTGGCCAGGTATTGCGTTGGGACCGATAGGAATACGATAACTGTAGTAAGCATCTATCGTATTCATGGTATTATCCCTGTTTATATCTTCTGTATCAGGTATGGTGGTAGAACCTCTGCTGTCATTATTAACATCTACAGGAGAGTTGCCATCAACACCGTTATAATTTTTGTACCTGTTTATAACATCGCCATCTGCATCAAGGAAAAACTGATAATTATCTGCCGAAGGATCCTCATAACCACCATAACCCTGGGCGCTGTATGTTACTGCCTCTTCTGCATCCGTTAAACCGTCAAAGCCCACATCCTGAAGCGCACGGTTACCAGTATCAGTATCAAATGCATAGATAAGCGATTGTGACACAGGCACTTTACCCCAGTTTGTAGTAAAGGCAGGCTCTGTACCTCCCTGTCCCGGAAGCCCGTTTTCATATTGCTTCCTGTTATCCTTTAATATATCTTCAGAAATTTCCCCAAGGTTTATTTCAAGGAAACCTGTGTTATCAGCGTTAACAATATCTCCCGGATTACCTTCATAAGGATCCATCATCCAGAACTGAATATACTCAACATTGGTCTGCTCAAAATTGGTAGAGTTAAGAGACCTCATTATACCAGCCCAGTTATCTACAGCCTGAGTTTCGGTAAATGTTCCTGATGCTGCTGCAACAGGGTTAAAGTTGTAAGGTCCCCTTTCCTGAGGGAAATAAGTTAAATCGAGCGTGGTTACCACAGTGCTTTGCCCCGGCACAACATCGGTAACCGGATAAAGCTCGTCATAGTAAACACGTCTTGTCCTGTTTGAAGAAACATCATCATCATCCACACTTGACGGACGCTGATTAGTATAAAAAGTAGGATCTATGGTATACCATGCCAGCTTACCTCTCTGATAGCCATAAGAAAGATCATCCAATGGTGCGTTATCGTTCGGGAAAATAGTAACCGGTGCACTGGACAGTGTCCATGCCTGTGGCGAACGCATATCTATATTGGTTTGAGAACCTTCAAAATCATCTACATAGGTAGTGGCTTCCCCGTTAAACTGGTCAGCTTTAGAAGCGCCCGGTTTAAGATAAGCAACTTCTCCCCTGAATGACAGATTGGAAGGCACATCGGTATCCACATTAGGAAGTTTATTTACGAAACGTGTAAAGAAAGGAACCTCTGTAGAATAAGTAGTATTAATACCGAAAATTGTATTGTTAACCGACTCCTGACCATAGTTTGTTTTTTGTGTAAACGGCCTTTCGGACATGTTTAATATGGTAGCGCCCACAAGGAACTTGTCGGTAAATTTGTGCTCAATATATGCCCCCGCAAAACGTCGTGTCTGCTGGCCGAAAACAGAATTGTTTTCTACCGACACCTCAATAGGTGTATTGGAGTTTTGAAGCGAGGGATCTAATATCTGTACCCTACCCATCTGGTAGTTTACCGTATAATCTATACCCTCTACAAGCACCCTTCCGCCTGCTGTTACCACAACAGAACCTTGCGGAATATTAAATGCTCCAAGAGAAATACCATCTCCGCCTGTAGATTTAAAGCGGCCTCTTAGCTGAAATTTGTTTTTTTCGCTGGCCTGCTGTGCATCTGCCATTGTACTTTTGTACATTCGTTGATACACATACTTTCTTTGGTTAGCGTTATATGAGGTTTCCTGTGTATCATCATAGTTCTCCGTTGGATTTACCCTTAGTTTTTCAAAGAGGTATTCGCCAAACGGCTCCACTGTAGTAAATATAATACGCCCGTTTTGCACGTCCACTGTCTGGCCCGGCACAAAGTCAAAGAAACCATCTCCCCCTGGTTGAGGGTCATTTGTGTAGTTAAGCCTGTCTACATTAAATACACGCAATAAAGGGGTGTCGGCTACATCACCCGGCAGTGTAGCTCCTTCGGCAGGTGTAATATAGTTAAGTGGCGATGGGTCAGTATATAATATGTTGAACCTGAAATCTTCCTGAGAAAGCTGGTAAGCCCCCGGAATCATATAAATGTTTTTCATCATTAAGTCCCATACAGGCTCTTCAACATTTACAAGGCTGCTTTTAAGCATTTTAAGCAATAAGCTCTTTGTAGAAACAACAGGCTGCTGGGCAGGATCTCCGGTATTGGTTACAGTAGTGGCATCTACACCATCAGTTGCAAATTCACCAACCTGATATTGTTCTTCACCTATCGTATACTGATAAGCTACTGCAAGTACTTCATCATTATTAAGCCTTTGGTTAAGGGATATATAACCAAGCTGTGGATGGTAGGTAAATTCGTTTGGTGATAATTTTCTGGCATTTTCCAGCTTTGAGTAATCACGGCCTTCATTGGCTGAAAGCCCTCCCCTGAAACTGGAATTGCTAAGTGTAACTATTTCCCTTACACTCTGGTCTAAAAATGTACCGCCTACATCTGCAGGGTCCAGGCCATTATTGTCATTATCCGGCGGAGCATCAGGGCCGGCAGTAAAAAATCCAGGTGGCACCGTAGGGTCTGCAAAACCAATAATTTCCTCTATTGGTACCCCGGTTAAAGGAGCTTCTCCTAAATCCTGAATTGCAACTATATTACGGGTATTATTTTCCTGTGCATTTATCCTGTTTTGCCTGTTTGTTATCCAGACTTCAATACGTGTAATCTGTACACGGCTGTTTATATATGGATAATTACTTAACGCGGCATTATACTTGTTCCTGAAGTATTGTGAAAGGAAAAAGTGCCTGTCGGCATCATAATCCAGAGCAAATAGACTAAAATCCTGAAGCGTTCCTCCGCCTTGTGCCGTTATCGTCTTTGTTTGAGACTTTTGTTCAGAATATATTCCGGTAATGGTAGTTTTTCCAAACTGGAATTGTGCCTTAACACCAAAAAGGCTCTGCGCCCCTCTTACAAGTGAATTGGATAATGGGAAACTCACATTACCTACTTCTATCTTCTGGATAATATCATCCTCATCAGGAGTATATTCCAGTTTTATAAGGTTTTGGAAAGCAAAGGTAGATTCTGTGTCATAATTTGCTGTCACGCCAAGCTTTGTACCTACTTTACCCTGCAGGCTCATGCTTATCCTCTGGTCAAAGTCAAAAGTAAAAGTACTCCTGTTTCTTGGAGACAACGAAGGGTTATCCTGCTTTGTATAGCGCACACCAAGATCCAGCTCTACTGAACCCTGTGGTTTTATATCAATTGTGTTACCACCAAAAATGGTTTCAAAAAACTTTGAGTTTACATAGTACCTTGGCAGCAGGTTTCGCTGCTCTTCTTCGGTACCCTTACCTTCCAGGGCATTAGATTTTTCCTGATAGTAATCGCGCATTGCCTCACGAAGCACCAGCTCTTCATATTCTTCCGGGGTAAGGATTATAGGGTAGTTAATATTAAAACCATCTACAGTCTCGGTATAAATGTAGCGGTTTGTAACAGGATCATAAGTATATGCATCAACTATACTCTTAGGATTCTCAAGCTCTACCCTCCCGGTATTGTATCCGGTAAGTGTATCATTCTTTTCTTCCTCTTCGTCTTCCTGGGCCTGGCCCGTTATGGTAAAGAATAAAAATATTACTGAAACAGCCAGCTTGAATTTTATGTAAAAATCTTTAGAGTAATCTGTTTTCAAGGACTATAAGTTTTTTAATGCTTGTTTTATAATTGTTTCAACAGTGATACCCGGATTTTCCCTAACAATTTTATCAACTACTTTTTCTGCAGCTTTCCTGTTAAATCCTAAGACCTCCAACGCAGATAACGCTTCATCTTTATTTGTATTGTAACCTGAAACCGAAACTTCTTCTAAATCATACACTTTTAACACTTTATCCTTAAGATCAAGTATTACTCTTTGGGCTGTTTTTGCACCAATGCCTTTAATAGACTGTATAGTCGCCACATCTGCAGAACCAATGGAATGAATAATCTGCTTGGGATCAAGTGAAGAAAGCATAGTTCTGGCTGTACCTGCGCCTACGCCAGATACAGATATAAGAAGTTTGAACAATTCCCTTTCTGCCTTCTCTACAAAACCAAATAAGGTATGTGCATCCTCCTTAACCTGAAGAAATGTATACAGCTTTATACTTTCAGAATCGGGAATTAGTGAAAAGGTGTGCAGGGAAATATTTACCTGGTAACCTACTCCATTGCAATCTATTACTACTTCTGTCGGCGATTTTTCAACCAGTCTTCCCTGAAGATGTGCGATCATATCAATTTTTTATCCGTTACCAAAAATAATAAAATTCTCTAACGATATAGTATATATTAATTTTTTGTCATTTTAAGGCGCTTTTCTTTTTCCTGAGCATCTACTACAGCCACCGCTGCCATATTTACCATTTCTTCTACACTGGCACCAAGCTGAAAAATATGTACAGGCTTGTTCATACCAAGCATTATTGGACCTATAGAAACAATTTTATCCAGCTCCTTAAGGAGTTTATAGGTTATGTTTGCCGCTTCAAGATTAGGAAAAATTAGCGTATTAACTTTTTTGCCCGCAATTTTTGAAAAAGGGAATTTATCTTTAAGCATATCCGGATTTAAAGCAAAATCAGCCTGGATTTCACCATCTACTATCAGGTCCGGATAATTTTTATGAAGAAAATCCACGGCCTGTCTTACTTTTACAGTACTTGGATCTGACGATGAGCCAAAATTGGAAAAAGACACCATGGCCAAAACAGGCTCCATACCAAACATCCTTACCGTCCTGGCAGTCATAAGGGCAATTTTAGCAAGATCATCTGCAGATGGGTCCGGATTTATAGCAGTATCCGAAAGGAACATAGGCCCTCTCTTGGTCATCATCATGTTTGTAGTGGCAATTTTAGTAACACCCTGTGCTTTGCCTATAAGCTGTATAATAGGCTTAACAGTAGCCGGGTAACTCCTGGAGTAGCCTGTAACCATTGCATCGGCATCCCCTTCATTTACCATCATAGCAGCAAAATAATTGCGTTCCCTCATCCATTTCTGGGCATCCAAGAGACTTACACCCCTACGCTGCCTCGATTTCCAAAAAACCCGCGCATAACGGTTTCTCCTGCTCTCTTCATCTTCTTTCTTAGGATCTATTATATCCACTTCATTATCAAAACCAATCTCATCCTTAAGCTCATTGATTATCTCCCTATCACCCAAAAGTATAGGAATACCTATTCCTTCTTCCATCACAATTTGTGCTGCTTTAAGCACATCCAGATGATCAGCTTCTGCAAATACTATTTTCTTAGGATCTGTTTTTGCCCTGTTTGTAAGCAGCCTTACCATTTTGTTATCGTTACCCAGCCTTTCTAAAAGCTCTTCTGTATACTTATCCCAGTCTGCTATTGGATGCTCAGCAACACCGCTTTCCATTGCAGCCTTTGCCACAGCCGGCGGCACAACTGCAATAAGCCTTGGGTCAAAGGGCTTAGGTATAATATAGTCACGCCCAAAGTTTAACTTGGTTTCTCCATATGCTATATTCACCTGCTCAGGTACCGGAGCCTTGGCAAGCTCTGCCAATGCTTTAACAGCAGCCATTTTCATGGCTTCATTTATTTTTGTGGCTCTTACATCGAGCGCACCGCGAAATATATAAGGAAAACCTAATACGTTATTTACCTGATTAGGATGATCACTTCTTCCTGTAGCCATGATAATATCATCACGTGTAGCAACAGCAAGATCATAATCTATCTCCGGAACCGGATTTGCCATTGCAAAAACAATAGGATTGTTGTTCATGGTACGCAGCATATCCGGAGTAAGCACATTACCTACCGAGAGCCCTAAGAATACATCGCTTCCCTTAACGGCTTCTGCAAGAGAAACTGCCTTAGTGTTTTTTGCATACTTAAGCTGCAACTGCGATAAGTCGGCTCTACCTGTTACCAGCATCCCGTCTTTATCAAACATTATAATGTTTTCAACTTTTACACCAAGCAACAGATAAAGGTTAGCACAAGCCAGCGCAGCAGAACCTGCTCCCGACACAACAACTTTTACATCTTCTATTTTTTTCTCAGCAAGTTCTAATGCATTAAGCAATGCAGCTGAAGATATTATGGCAGTGCCATGCTGGTCGTCGTGCATTACAGGTATATTAAGCTCTTCTATAAGTCTTCTCTCTATTTCGAAAGACTCTGGTGCCTTAATATCCTCAAGGTTTATCCCCCCAAAAGTAGGGGCAATATTTTTAACTGTTTCAATAAACTTATCAACGTCTTTGGTATCTACTTCAATATCAAATACATCTATATCTGCAAATATCTTAAACAAAAGGCCTTTACCTTCCATTACAGGTTTAGAAGCTTCAGGGCCAATATCCCCCAACCCCAAAACAGCTGTACCGTTTGATATTACGGCTACAAGATTTCCTTTAGTAGTATATTTATAAACGTTATTTACATCTTTGGCAATTTCAAGGCAGGGTTCTGCAACCCCGGGAGAATAGGCTAACGACAAATCTCTTTGTGTTGCATATTTTTTAGTTGGCACCACCTGAATCTTACCCGGAGTGGGTTTAGCGTGGTATAACAGTGCTTCTCTTCGCTTACTGTATTTGTTCATTCTATTTATTTTTATTACAGAACTTACAAAGGTAAACGTATGGCGGAAATTTAGAAACTTTTAACGGTATTCTTTTACTCTAATTTATATTTTGACAATCAACATATAAGCTTATACCCATACCCCCTTATATTAACTATTTGCACGGCACTGTCTTTTTGGAGTTTTTTTCGCAGTTTAGTTATATATACGTCCATATTTCGTGTATTGAAAAAATTGTCATCTCCCCAAAGTGCCAGCAACGCAGGCTTTCTTTCTAATACCTGATTTTTGTGCTGAATTAAAAGCTCAAGCAATCTCGTTTCTTTATAAGAGAGCTTTTCTGATGTTTTATCACAGTCAACAAGCTCCTGCCTTTTGGAATAAAATGTATAGCTCCCTATTTTTAATTCATCTGAAACAGGTTTCTCCTGTTCATTTCTTTTAAGAAGCTCTCCCACCCGTAAAAAAAGTTCCTCAAGGCTAAAAGGCTTCTTTAAATAGTCATTGCCACCACTGGCATAGCCATGGGATACATCTTTTATATCTGATTTTGCAGTAAGAAACATCAACGGAATGTTTTTACTAAATTCCCTTATTTGAGCAGCTAATGTAAAACCGTCTTTATAAGGCATCATAACATCAAGAATACAAAGCGAAAAGCTCTGTTCTTTAAATAAGTTCCATGCCTGCCTGCCATCTGCGGCATGCACCACATCATAACCTTTTTTTTCAAGGCTTTCTTTAATAACCTTTGCTAAAAAAGGCTCATCTTCAGCTAATAAAATTTTAGGCTTCATAAGGAATCGTAATTATAAACATACTTCCTTTTGGGTAATTATCTTTTACTTCAACAGCACCCTTATGGGCTTTTATTATCTTTTTAACATAACTAAGCCCAAGCCCATAACCTTTTACATTGTGCACATTACCAGCAGGTATTCTGAAAAATTCATCAAATATCTTTTGTTTGTATTCATCCGGTATCCCCGGGCCATTATCGGCAACCATAACATAAAGTTCCCTGCCTGCTGTTCTGCTTTCAATTGTTACCTCTGGGCTTTCATTATTATATTTAATTGCATTTTCTATAAGATTTGATAAAACTCCAAGCAGGTGTTTCCTGCTACCCTTAATCTTAACATTGCCTGTAGCTATATGTTTTATCACCACATTATTCTTATACGAGTTAACAATCTCCTCTATTAGCTCATTAATCAAAACCATATCGCTCAACACTATTCCTTTCCTGTCAATCTTTGAAGCAGTAAGTATGTCATCACTAAGTGCCGCCAGCTTATTTGACTGATGAAGTATAATATCTATATAACTATCCTGCTGCTGTTTAGTCATATTAAATCCTCTTAAAGCCTCTGCTGTTATAATGACCGAAGTGAGAGGTGTATGTATTTCATGCGTCATATTGCTTATAAAATCATCCTTAAGCTCATTCAGTTTCTGTTGGGTAAGTAAAATTTTTGCAGTATACCAAAAGCAAAAGAGAGTTATGGCAATAAGAAGCATAGAACTAAAAATTATCCACTTTAACTGCTTTAACAGATAAAGTTCTGTATTATCAAAGCAGGCTTGTACCTGCCTTTCTTCAGGATCTCTAACCCCGATATCATGCAAATCCGTACAGAATTCTGAAGAATGGCCTTCTGACTCTACCAAAGAAAAAGGCAGCCTGATTCCTTTCCTGTCTAAAGCCAGGCTATATTGTTCTTCTATAATTTTTATATCTATTGGCGTGCCCGAATGTGCTTTAGTAAGCCTTTGCCCAATACCCTGAGTAAAAAACCATACTATCCCTTTTTTTAATCCACTTCTAATTACATCCTCCATTGCAGCAACAAACCTCTCTTTAATCTCCGGAGTTAAAGAGTCTGCTCTTACACTAAGTTCCTCCACATTCATACTTATCTCATTTTGCCCGTTAGGAGTTATAGGCTGCAGTTCCTTAATTGTAAATAGTGGCATGTCCTTTATCTCATCCCATTTATAGCTAATCTCTACATAAGTAGTGTCCAGCAACCAGTTTCTGAAATCGTTTACAATATTTTCGTTTCTTACCACAAAGGCGCTATCAATAGCCTCACTAAAAGCCTTTTCAGTATCTCTTTTAAAAACAGATTGTGCCGCTGTATAATTGGTATAGTTGTAGTATAGCTGAAGTAATGCCACCCCTGCCACACAAACAGACATTAGTATAAAAATGAAGCGTATGTTTTTTTTCATTGGATACTGTCAAAAATAAAGTTTAAAAGTTTCCCTTCCCTTTTTTATTAACGCTAATTAACGCTAATTAACCCCGCTTCACTTCTTTGCATTATTCACACAGGTACATTTGCTGTATAAACCAATTAAATTATGAAAACAAAAGACCTATTATTAATTGCAGTAGTTTTTACTCTTAGCTTTATGAATGCAAATGCACAAACAGAAACTGGCATAAAAATGACATCTCCTGAATCTAAAACAGACAAAGCGCTTCTTGATTTAATGTCCTGGCAAAAAATAGGCTATCAGCAGGTAGAATTTACCGGAAAGGATTTAAAAGGAAAAGATTATTATCTGGTGTCTAAAGAAATATGGGATGGTGAAATAAAAAAAATTGACACTTTAATAAACACAACCTCTCACATCCTGTTTAAAAAAGCAGAAGATACGCTTAAGGTGACTTTAATGAACGGAAAGGAGTCTGAAAAAAAATTGCGTACACAGTTTGATTTTGGAAGATTTAGTTTAGAAAACACTTATGAGAGTCTGCTTACAGATGATTACAGTATGCGTACTTACGGAAGGCTCGTTGACATAGAACCCAATAAGCCTTTTTATGCTTTTGCTTATATACTACCTTATGAAAAAGGTAATGGAAAATATTATTGTGCAGTGGAAGGTAGTGGCAAGGATATTGAAAAATGGGGCGAAACTTTTGGCATAAAGCATTATATTTTATTTGAAATGTGCTTTTTTGACAATTCTAAGGAGGGCTCTAAAACGGAAAGCTTTACCATTATAACTAACTAAACAGTATCTAAATTTTTTTGAGTAGTTAATCAGGGCTTTAGGAAATTAATATTTCTCTTCAGCCCTTCAAACTTTGTTCTTTTAACTGCAGAGTTTTTAAATACAGCCCTAAAAGTATCTTCCGTAATTTCCTCCCAGTCTTTTTTAGTCATAGAAAGTAAATCTGGGTGTGGGTTAAATAGCGGTTCACGGTGCGGTTTGGAAAATCGGTTCCAGGGACACACATCCTGACATACATCGCACCCAAAAGCCCAGTCGTCAAATTTACCTCGCATTTCGGAAGGGATATTTTCCTTAAGCTCTATAGTAAAGTATGAAATACACTTGCTGCCGTCTACCACATAAGGCTCAATTATTGCCTGCGTGGGACATGCATCTATACAGGCTGTACAGCTGCCACAATGGTCGGTAGTAACAGTATCATATTCAAGATCAAGATCGATAATAAGTTCTGCGATAAAAAAGAAAGAACCAACCTGCTTACTAAGCAGGTTACTATTTTTGCCTATCCAGCCTAAACCGCTTTTTGCAGCCCAGACCTTATCCAATACCGGTGCCGAATCTACAAAAGCCCTGCCTCCCACTTCTCCTATTTGCTCCTGTATGGAGTGTAAGAGTTCTTTTAATTTTTCTTTAATTACAAAGTGGTAATCCTGTCCATAGGCATATTTAGAAATCTTATAGCTGCCTTCAGTTTGTTTTTCCTCCGGATAATAATTCAACAATAACGAAACCACGCTCTTAGCACCATCAACTAACAAGGTTGGATCCAGACGCTTATCAAAATAGTTTTCCATGTATTGCATTTGCCCATGCCTTCCCTCCTTTAGCCATTTTTCCAAACGTGGTGCTTCTTCCTCCAGAAATCCTGCTTTAGATATACCACATGATAAAAAGCCGAGGCGTTTGGCTTCGGCTTTTATAAAATCTGAATATTTTGATCTATTATCTGTCACAATTAAAACAATCCTCCCTGCACTGCCCTTACCTTGCCCAAATGCTTATAGGCTTTCTCTGTTACCTCTCTTCCTCTCGGAGTCCTTATTATAAATCCTTCCTGTATAAGAAATGGCTCATATACTTCCTCAATTGTCTCTCCACTTTCAGATACTGCTGTTGCAAGAGTAGATAACCCTACAGGCCCACCTTTGAATTTATCGATAATTGTGGTAAGTATCCTGTTATCCATTTCATCCAGCCCGTGCGCATCCACATTAAGTGCTTTGAGTGAATATCTGGCAATCTCTATATCTATTTTACCATTACCTTTAATTTGGGCAAAATCACGCACCCTGCGAAGCAGTGCGTTTGCTATACGCGGAGTGCCACGGCTTCTTCCGGCAATTTCTATGGCAGCTTCCATAGTAATAGGCATCTTTAAAATAGCTGAACTTCGCTGTACTATCGTAGTAAGCAGTTCAGTAGTATAATACTGCAGCCTGCTGGAAATACCAAATCGTGCACGCATAGGCGCAGTAAGCAATCCTGAGCGGGTTGTTGCCCCTACAAGTGTAAAGGGATTAAGATTTATCTGAACAGATCTCGCATTTGGCCCCGATTCGATCATTATATCGATCTTAAAATCTTCCATGGCTGAGTACAGATATTCCTCCACAATGGGGCTTAACCTGTGAATCTCATCAATAAAAAGAATATCCCTTTCATCAAGGTTAGTAAGTAAACCTGCAAGATCACCAGGCTTATCTAATACCGGGCCGGAAGTAATTTTAATTCCTACCCCAAGCTCGTTTGCAAGTATGTTTGCCAAAGTGGTTTTACCCAATCCCGGAGGACCGTGAAACAAAGTATGATCCAGCGCTTCATCACGGTAATTTGCTGCCTCCACAAAAACCTTAAGATTTTCCAATACCTGATCCTGGCCGGTAAAATCATCAAATGCCAGCGGCCTGAGTTTTTTTTCCAGGTCTAGTTCCTCAGCATTATAGCTTTTGTTTGTGGGATCTAAGTTCTCATTCATACTGCAAAGATAAATTTAAAATGTGAAGTTACATTTGATAACCCTCAGATAAAACATCATGCCATTCCGGATGATTGTCTATAAAATGAGCAACATAAGAACAGGCAGGAACTACTGTTAAGCCCTTATCACGGCTATACTGAAGGCTCATACTTACAAGTTTAGCCGCAATCCCCTTGCCTCTTATTGGAACCGGCACTTCTGTATGGTTTAGAAAAATCTTTTTATCCTGAATATAATATTCCAAAATAGCAGTTTCATCATCAATTTTCAATTCAAACTGGTTCTGCATTTTATTATTGCTGAATTCATTCTCCATAGCTACTTATTTTTCATAAAAATAAGCAATAAAATAAAAAGCCTCCCTATACAGGGAGGCTTTTCTATCAATAATAACCACTATTAATGGTGTAATTGTTCTTCATTTGGTTTCATTGGTACAGTCTGCGGTACAAAGTCTTCTTCGTGACCAGGCTTACTGTAATCATAAGGCCATCTGTAAACCTCTGGTATAGCACCAGGCCAGTTACCATGCATATGCTCAACCGGAGTTGTCCACTCAAGAGTATTCGACCTCCAAGGGTTTTGCGGAGCTCTCTTCCCTTTAAATATGCTGTAGAAGAAGTTCCAGAGGAACACTAACTGGAATGCGGCACCTACAAGTGCAAAAATTGTAATAAGTACGTTTACATCTGCAAGGTCATCAAATAGCGGGAATGCAGAGTTTGTATAGTAACGTCTTGGTAAACCGGCCATACCTATAAAGTGCATTGGGAAGAATACACCATAAGCACATACTGCCGTTACCCAGAAGTGAATGTAACCAAGATTTTTGTTCATCATTCTTCCAAACATCTTAGGGAACCAGTGATAAATACCTGCAAACATTCCGTATAGTGCAGATATACCCATTACAAGGTGGAAGTGAGCTACAACAAAATATGTATCGTGAACATTAATATCAAGAGTACTGTCTCCAAGGATAATACCTGTAAGACCACCCGTGATGAATGTAGACACAAGGCCTATAGAGAAAAGCATTCCAGGGTTCATCTGCAGGTTACCTCTCCATAATGTTGTAATATAGTTAAACGCCTTAACTGCCGATGGGATAGCGATAAGTAATGTTGTAAAGGTAAATACCGAACCTAAGAACGGGTTCATACCAGAAATAAACATGTGGTGACCCCAAACGATAGTTGAAAGGAATGCAATAGCAAGTATAGAAGCAATCATCGCACGATAACCAAAGATAGGCTTACGTGAATTTGTTGCAATAACTTCAGAAGTAATACCCAATGCAGGAAGTAGTACAATATATACTTCCGGGTGGCCTAAGAACCAGAAAAGGTGCTCGAATAATACCGGAGAACCACCCTGATAATGTAGCACCTCGCCTGCAATAAAGATATCTGACAGGAAGAATGAAGTACCAAAGCTTCTGTCGAATATTAGCAGTAATGCGGCAGAAAGAAGTACTGGGAATGATACTATACCAATAACAGCAGTAATAAAGAATGCCCAGATAGTAAGCGGAAGCCTCGTCATAGACATACCTTTAGTCCTCAGGTTGATTACTGTAACCACATAGTTAAGCGATCCCATTAGAGAGGAAGCAATAAATATTGCCATAGAAACTAACCAAAGTGTCATACCTGCACCAGAACCACCAATAGCCTGTGGTAATGCACTTAATGGCGGATAAATTGTCCATCCTGCAGAAGCAGGGCCTGCCTCAACAAAAAGAGAGATTACCATGATTACTGAAGAAACGAAGAACAACCAGTAAGAAATCATATTCATAAAACCGGAAGCCATATCTCTTGCTCCAATCTGCAACGGAATAAGAAGGTTACTGAAAGTACCGCTCAAACCTGCAGTTAATACAAAGAATACCATTATGGTACCGTGTATAGTAACAAGTGCAAGATAAATATCGTTACGCATTACTCCGTTTGGAGCAAATTTATCACCCAGAAGAACTTTAAATATGGTGAAAGATTCTTCAGGCCATGCAATCTGCATACGGAATAGTAATGACATCATAACACCGATAATACCCATAATTATACCGGTAAGCAGGTACTGCTTAGCGATCATCTTATGATCGATACTAAAGATATACTTTGTTATAAAAGTATCTTTATGATGGTGATGATCATGTGCATCGTGATGATCGTGTTCGTGACCGTGTATTTCGTGTCCTACTGCTGACATATTTCTATAATTTGAAAATATTTTAAGAAAAATTACTTTTTAGTTCCCTCTACTGCCGTTGAATCCGGCTTTAAACCTACTGATTCCACAGAAACATCTTC
>CAMPIZ010000003.1 GCA_946886675.1 uncultured Flavobacterium sp. | reverse complement strand
GATTATTAACGCTCTTTTTTGCGTTAATAATGCAGATCTCATTTGCGCAGGAGAGGACAGTATCAGGTACTGTTGTCGATCAGACAGGGTTTCCTCTTCCGGGAGTAAACGTTCTCATTAAAGGTACTACTACAGGAGTACAAACCGACATGGACGGTAAATATGAAATACAGGCTTCCCCTAGCCAGGTACTTCAGTTTAGCTACATCGGTATGAAAACACAGGAAATTACAGCTTCCTCAACTACGGTCAATGTAACCCTGGCTGATGATGCAACAGAGCTGGAAACTCTGGTAATTACTGCTGTTGGTATTAAAAGGGAAAAAGCTTCCATTGGTGCAGCAACAACAACAATTGAATCCGAAGCTCTTACACAATCATCCCAAAATAATATACAGGATGCTATAAAAGGTAAGGTGGCAGGTGTTGTTATATCAAACGCTTCAACTGATCCCGGAGCATCTTCCGGTGTTATTATAAGGGGTTTTAGCTCACTGGGGCAAGGAAACCAGCCTTTATATGTAGTGGACGGTGTACCTATTAATAACAATACCAGTTATTCGGATAATCTTGACGGCGGATACGATTTTGGTCGTGCTTCCGGAGATATTAACCCGGATGATATTGAGAGTATTACAGTACTTAAGGGGGCATCAGCAACGGCACTGTATGGATCGAGAGCTGCAAATGGTGCCATCATGATTACAACTAAAAAAGGTAAGGCTGGTAAAATGAAGGTTGATTTCTCTACAACTACATTTTACTCTAATGTCCTTAGAACCCCTAAATACCAATCTACGTTTGGCCAGGGATGGGATGGTGTGCATTACCTTAATGAAAACGGCTCATGGGGTCCACGCTTTGACGGGCAGCCACGCGTATGGGGTAATGTTGTAGACAACAGCCAGCTTTTAAAGCCTTATTCGTTCCAGGAAGATCAGTTGGAAAACTTTTTTGACACAGGAACTTCAACACTTAATACACTATCTGTTTCAGGCGGACAAGGAGAAACCACAGCAAGATTATCATTTGCAAATGCACAAATGGATGGTATCTATCCTACAAATGCAGATGCTTTTGAAAGAAATACATTAGGCCTTTCAGGAAGCTCTAAAATTGGCAAGCTAGGCATAAGCGGAAGTCTTAACTATGTTAATACAAACGGAAGTTCTGTACAAACAGGACAGGGATTAACTGTATACAATAACCTATTACAGATACCTACGGATATTCCAATAACTGAGTTCAGGGATTTTGAAAATCCATTTCATAATGTATCTAACTATTACACGCCTTACGGCGTTACAAATCCATACTTTACCCTTAACAAGAACGGTACGGATTATAACAAAGAACGCGTATATGGTTCTGTTGAGCTGAATTATGACTTAAATTCATGGTCAAATGTTATATATCGTTTTGGATTGGACACAGCTTCGGATCTTGCAAGAGTTTGGACTGCGAGAGTGGATGCCGCTCCGGGAAGCCCTAACGATGGCACATCTACCGAAACACCTGGTAGTTATAGCGAAACAGCCTCAACAATTAAACAGCTTAACCATGATGTAATGTATAACCTGGATTTAGATTTAAGTGAAAAATTCGCCCTGGCTTCTACATTTGGTTTTAACTCTAATACAATAACTACAGACTTTATAAGTGGGATAGTTAACAGCCAGGATATTCCGGATTTCTATGCCTTTAGTAACTCATCGGATGTAGCCACAGTAAGCTCAGGAAGGTCAATGCAACAAGTATATGGACTATATAACACATCAACACTTTCTTATAATGATGAATTATACCTGACAGGAAATGTTCGTAACGACTGGAATTCAACCCTGCCAAAAGAAAACAGATCATTTTTTTACTGGGGGGTTAACAGTAGCTGGATATTTACTAATACGTTCCCGGGTATAAAAGACGTAGTTAATTATGGTAAATTAAGAGCTGGTTATGGTGAAAACGGAGTAGGTTTTGTACCTTACCAAATATTTAGTGAATTTGCTCTAACTTCAACAGACAACCAGGGATTTGGGAACCTAAACTACCCTATCAATGGTATTAATGCTTATGGCATAGGCAACAGGGCACAAAATCTTAATTTAAAGCCTGAAGTACGAAAAGAGTTTGAAGTAGGTATAGAAGCCTCTTTCTTTGATAATTTTGCGTCAATAGATTTCACTTATTATGATGGTGTAGTTGAAAACCAAATTTCACAGCTACCACTAGCGCCAAGTAGCGGCTATACAAGCCAGACAGCTAATATTGGTACTATTTCCAATAAAGGTATCGAAGCTTTACTTACTTTAAATTTTGTAAGAAGCCAGACTGACGGTTTTGAATGGAGTACAACTGTTAACTTCGCATCAAACGAAACAAAATTAAAAGAGCTTGACCCACGAATAGATCAGTTAAATCTTGGAGGATTAAGTACTGTAGAGTACATAGCCCTGCCTGGCCAGCCTGTTGGTCTTATTAAAGGATATGTACCTTTGACCGATCCTAATGGCAATACTGTAGTAGATGTGAATGGTGTACCGGTTTTTGATCCTAATAAACAAGTATATGGAGATACACAGTATGACTATACAATGGGTATCAGCAACAGGTTTGCATGGAAAGGCATTTCATTAGATTTTACTTTCGATATTCGCCAGGGAGGTTTAATGTACTCACGTACTGCTGACATTACCAGGTTTACAGGTAACTCCATTACGACTACTTATAATGACAGGCAGCCTTTCATAGTTCCGGGATCTGTAGTACAGTCAACTGACGGACAAGGTAATACCGTATATACTCCAAACACTACACCAATTGATGTAGAGCATATGGACGATTATTACAGGGCAGATGCTTTAAACAGATTTACTGTTATTGATAAGTCGTTTGTAAAACTGAGGGAAGTGGTTCTTTCATACAGACTTCCTTCCAAAATGCTTGACGGCACGTTTGTGAGCGGACTTTCTGTATCATTAATAGGTAGGAACCTATTCTTATGGACACCTGAAGACAATCAGTATATAGATCCGGAAGTTTCAACTTTTGGTACTGACCTTCAGAGTCAGTTTGGTGAATTTAGCGCTAACCCTTCTACAAGAAGCATGGGCTTTAGTATTAAAGCAAACTTTTAAAAAAAATTATCATGAAAAATATATTTAAATCCATACTCTTATTCTCAGTATGCATGTTTGTCTCCTGTGAAGACAATCTGGATATAAACGCTGACCCTACCAGTCCGGGGCAGATTAATACAGGGTTAGCCCTCACATCTGCACAAGCTTCTCTGGTTACTGTAACCGGTGGTGAGCTTACTAATCTTGGCGGATTTTGGGCACAGTATCATACACAGTCGCCAAGTGCCAGCCAATATGAAAATATGGATCAGTATAATCTTAACACGGGTTATGCCGACAGGCTTTGGAGCGAGCTTTATGCAGAATGTCTTACCGATCTTCAGTATGTAATTGATGAGTCTAATGCTAATGGCGATACAGGCACAGCGCTTATGGGCCATGTACTTAGAGCCTACACCTACCAGTTATTAGTAGACCTGTTTGATGATGTACCTTACACAGAAGCTACACAGGGTGCAGTGAACATTACTCCTGCACCAACTTCTGGAGAAGAAATTTATGCAGATCTAATCGTAAAAATTGATGAAGCCCTTGCAGCTTATGATGCTAACCCATCTGAACCTACAGTTGGACAACAGGATATTATTTTTGAATCTAATATGAACAGCTGGATTCAGTTTGCCAATACACTTAAATTAAAAATCTATTTAAGAATGGCTTACACTCCTCAGGCAGATCCTGCAGCAGTGAATGCTCTATTGGCAGAAAATAACTTTTTAACTACAGATGCTTTATTTGACAACTTTGTTGCTTCTACAGGAAAAAGAAACCCTTTTTATGAAGTACAAATTGCTCAAACAGGATTAGGAGACGTTAATAACGTAGCCAGTAATACACTTCACAATTTCTATACAGAAAACAGCGACCCACGCTTAGAAGGTGTATACAGGCCTAATCAACAAGGTAACTATGTATCTATAGTACAGGGATCAGGAAATGATTTTAATAATACTGCTGTTTCTTATTCCCGACCAAACATAGGGCCTACAACACCTGTATTTTTATTAAGTCTTACAGAGAGCTACTTCCTTCAGGCAGAAGCATTAGCACGTTATGCAGGCGGTGCAGGCGCAAAAGAAATGTATGATATGGCTGTAACAGCATCATTTGCTACTTATGAGGAATACTTTGGACTTACCGGAGGCCAGGCCGCTGCAGCAGCTTTTATAGCACCTGGCGGAGCTTATGAATATGTACCTGCAGGTACTCCGGAAGCTACTATTAGACAAATAATGGTTCAAAAATGGGCAGCTCTACCTTATGTGAATAATATTGAGGCTTATATTGAAACAACAAGAACAAAATTCCCTGAAGTAGTAGAAGAAGGAACTGAAGACTATTCAATAGGTAACAGGATACCATCACGTATCTCAGTTTTATCAGGAACACAGGTGCCAAGCATTCTTTTCTATCCTGATGATGAGGTTAACAGAAACCCTAATATATCACAGCGAAACAGCCTTACTGAAAATGTTTGGTGGGATCAGAAACCAGAAAACTAAAAAAGTTATATCATGAAAACAACATATAATATATTAAGAGCAGGGCTGCTGGGTATATTTGTAATACTTACATCATGTGGATATGAAGATCCGATAGGTTCTACAGTAACCATATACCCAATAATTACCCTGAATGGCGACGATGTAGATCAGGTAGCTGTAGGAGAAACCTATGACGATCCGAGTGCTGTAGCCACAATAGACGATACTGAAGTTCCCGTAGAGGTTACTTACACAGGTAAATTTACAGGCGCAACTTATACTGGAACTTTAAATACCAGCATGCCTGATATTTATACCGCTACATACAGTGCCGAAAACTCAGATGGATTTAGCGGATCTGCAACCAGACAGGTAATTGTTAGCAACACCGGCGATCTTGTAAACAGTATAGAAGGTGTTTATCTTTCTACAGTTGCCAGAAACGGTACTATAGATGCAGCATATATTGATATGGAATATGTGCTTATCTGGCAAAATGAAGATGGTTCTTACGAGCTTTCAGATGCTTTTGGCGGATATTATGACATAGGCCGTGTTTATGGGGTTGATTACATAACTCCGGGTGCATTAATCATTGCTAATGATATACCTTCTAATGACTTTGAATATCCAAACACAGTAAGCAATTTAAGTTTTGGCGGAAGTGCTACTATAGCAGGTATGACAGTTGATCCCGATGCAGGCACGATAGACTATACTTGTGTATGGCAGGCAGATGCTTCAACAACTTACACGTTTGACATACACTTAGAGCAAGTTCAATTTTAAAAGCAAAACAACATGAAAAATATAAAAAAGATAGTTTTACTGCTGGGCATATTTGCTTTTGCTTTCGTTTCTTGTGAAGAAGATGGCTATGAAGATTATGATGCCGGCACTACACCATCTGTAGAGATGAATGGTGAATGGTGGGTAGATATTATAGATGAAGGGTCAGGAACTGTACTAGCACAGCATATATTGCATAAAACCTATGATACCAATACCGGTGATGGCAGAATGTTTATAGATGATATGCAAAATGGCTACTGGATAAAAGGCACAGTAGCAGTAGACCTTACTAATTTAACCTTCAGCACTACAGATGAGGAAAACCTGGTAGATCCGGGATCAACTTTTAATGTAACTGAAGGAAAAATACTAAAAAATGCAGCAGAATCTGAATCAGGCGTTGTTGTAGACAGTATTTATTTTAAAGGGGAGTTTAGTTATGATCCGGGTACAATAATCATCTTTGCAGGACACAAAAGAACCGGCTTTTTGGAAGATGAGTATTAAAAAGAAACTTCGTTTCTTAAAACCACCCTTAACAGGGTGGTTTTTTTATACCTTTGCAAAATGGAAAAAGAACATCAGATTTTTGGTATCAGGGCTGTAATAGAAGCAATAAATGCTGGGAAAGAAGTAGATAAAGTGTTTATTCAGAAAGAAGCGCAGGGAGATTTGATGCGTGAACTGATGAAGACCATCAGGCAAAAGAATATTAACTTTAGCTATGTTCCTGTAGAAAAGCTTAACAGGCTTACTCCTAATAATCATCAGGGTGCTGTAGCCACTATATCTCCGGTTAAGTTTTATGATATTGAAACTTTGGTAGAGAGTGTTCTGGAAAACAACAAAACTCCTCTTTTCCTGATTCTTGACCAATTGTCCGACGCCCGTAATTTTGGAGCTGTAATACGTACAGCCGAATGTACAGGAGTACATGGTATTATTGTACAAAAACAAGGTTCGGCTCCAGTTAACGGAGATACTGTAAAAACCTCGGCAGGGGCAGTTTTTAATGTACCTATCTGCAAAGTAGAGCATATAAAAGATGCTATTTTTTACCTACAGGGCTCCGGTATAAAAACCATTGCAGCAACCGAGAAAACAGATAATACAATTTATGATGTTTCATTTAATGAGCCTGTTGCAATTGTAATGGGATCTGAGGACAGGGGTATAAATCCTTCTGTACTCAAAATTGTAGATGAAAAAGCTAAACTGCCCATGTTTGGCACCATTTCTTCGCTTAATGTGTCGGTAGCATGTGGAGCATTTTTATATGAAGCTGTGAGACAAAGACTTTAAACCTTAGTTCCCTAATCAGTATTTTTTTCTTTACCACTACTCTCCTCTTCTTCCTTTGGAAGCGGTTTAAAACTATAAATAACCCTCACAACAGGATGAGTGTGGCTTTGCGATGTATTTGCCTCTCCTGTCTCTTCTTCGGGTTCAGGTTTTGGAGGATTGACAAAATTACCATCTTCGTCAAAGCGTTTCATAAAAGGATCCTGCTGCGGATCAAAATCGTCTTTCTGCCATTCATAAACTATAGGTTTTTGATAATCTGACGCAGTAAAAATCCTGGAAAACAAAAGCCCGGCAATAAACCCACCCAGATGGCCTTCCCAAGATATACCTTCTTCTACATCCGGAAAAATATACCATATCATACTACCATAAAGCACAACCACCATTAATGAAAGAGCTACCAGCCTATAATATCCCGTTTGAATACCTTTGAAAAATATAAAGCTTACCAAAACATAAATCAGGCCACTGGCTCCTATATGATAGGACTCTCTTCCTATAAGCCATGTAAAAAATCCGGAAAGTAGTATGCCATATACAATAACCTTCAAGGCATGTTCCCTATAAAAATATCTTAACGCAGCCAGTAACACTATTAACGCTATTGAATTGTTATAAAGATGCTCAAGGCTACCATGAAGGAACGGGCTTAATATTATCCCCCTTAAACCTTTAAAGGTACGGGGGTAAATACCATAATCGTTAAGGTAAATATTATACTTAACCTCAACCCAGTAAATAACCCACAGGAACAATACAAAATATAAAGGCCACGCGAGTACAGAAGGTGAAAATTTAAATTGGTTATCAGACATACAATACTATGTTAAGGCATTTGTTTTCACACAATAATTTAACCAATTTTACTTTAATGCACTTTTGTCATAAATCATTAATTTTACGCTATGGAAGCACCTTTGGCAGAACGCATACGCCCACAGCATTTATCAGAATATATAAGCCAGCAGCATTTGGTAGGACCTAACGGTTCGTTAACCCACCAGATAGCCCGTGGTATAATCCCATCACTAATATTATGGGGTCCTCCCGGTACAGGTAAAACAACTCTAGCCCAAATAATGGCTCAGGAGTCTAACAGGCCATTTTACGTTCTAAGCGCAATAAACTCAGGGGTTAAAGAAGTGCGCGATGTAATAGATAAAGCTAAACAAAGTGGCGGACTGTTCACTTCAAAAAACCCGATACTTTTTATTGATGAGATACACCGTTTCAGCAAATCGCAGCAGGACTCATTACTTGCTGCGGTAGAAAAAGGCTGGATAACATTAATAGGTGCTACTACTGAAAACCCAAGTTTTGAAGTTATACCGGCTTTATTGTCAAGATGTCAGGTTTATGTTTTAAATCCTTTTACGAAAGAAGACCTTGAGGCACTTTTACACAGAGCCATGGAAACAGATGAAATATTGAAGCATAAAAATATAACCCTTAAGGAAACTGAAGCACTTTTACGACTATCCGGCGGCGATGGCAGGAAACTGCTCAATATATTTGAATTGATCGTTAATGCATCTGAAGGCGATGATATAACTATTACCAATGAAAAAGTAATGCAGCTTGTTCAAAAAAACACGGTTTTGTATGACAAGACCGGCGAACAGCATTATGATATTATATCGGCCTTTATAAAATCCATGAGAGGCAGCGATCCTAATGGAGCAGTTTACTGGCTTGCCCGTATGATTGAAGGTGGCGAAGATTTAAAATTTATAGCCAGGCGAATGCTTATACTAGCTTCTGAAGATATAGGCAATGCCAACCCAACAGCACTTATAATGGCTAACAATACTTTTCAGGCAGTAGCAACCATAGGCTATCCTGAATCGAGGATAATATTAAGTCAATGCGCCATATATTTGGCCACGTCGCCAAAAAGCAATGCAAGCTATATGGCTATTGGTAAAGCTCAACAGATTGTCAAACAAACAGGGGATTTACCTATACCCCTGCATTTGCGCAACGCTCCAACAAAACTTATGAAAGAGTTAGGTTATGGAGATGACTATAAGTATGCACACGATTATAATAATAATTTTGCAGATCAGGAATTTTTACCGGAAGAAATCAAAGGAACAGCATTTTATGATCCCGGCAACAACTCCCGCGAAAATTCTACCCGTGATTTTTTAAAGCACCGCTGGAAAGACAAATATGGTTATTAGACTTTAAAACTTTATATTAAGTTTTTGTGTAACCATTTTATCATTAAGGTAGTATTCAAAAATCCACTCACCGTCTTTTTTAAAGACTACACCATTTACACCTTCCATTTGGGCAGAATAGGAATTGGGCTGTGAGGTTTTAAACATTTTTAATACTACTTTTTGTGTTTTATCCAGCAATTCATACCCATTTGCTGTTTTACGGGCATAAAGCTGATTGTCCCTGTTTTGAGTAGTTGTTTCGGTTTGAGTATCTGAAGAAGAAGTTCCGGCCTCTGTTACTGTCCCGGATTTATATTTATAAATCATTGCTTCAACTGAACGTGATGCCTCACGCAATGCTTCATAATAAGCCCTTCTGAATTCTTTTTCCTTACTTTTTCCTTCAAGCGATGTAAAAACAGCTTTGCCATTGCAGTCATTAAGCACCAGAGTCATAGTTGTAGATAACAATCCGGAATTATTTATTAAGTCCCCGTAAAGCACTTTACATTTATCCATTTTGGCTTCAAAAGGAAGTTCATCATTCGTATAATACACTTCAAAACCTTTCTTTTCAAAAATCATTTTTGTAAGTGTATTAAGGTTGTATTCGTTTTTCTCCTTAAGAAATTCAAACTTCTCAGGGATTACAACATACTTATAATCGTTAATATCGCTGCTTTGTGCATATCCAAGACCGGAAAAAATTAAAGCTCCTAACAGAATGATTTTTTTCATAAAATTTAAAGAATGTTTTTTAATTCCAGGAGATGTTGTACCTGAGCTATACCCTCTGCTACTTCCAGCCTGTTTTCGTTAAAATAAATTGCATCAAGGCCGCAGTTAAGCGCTCCCTGAACATCAGCTTCTATACAATCGCCTATCATTACACTATGCTCTTTTGTTGCATTTGCTGCTTTAAGCGCATATTCAAAAATACGTGAATCGGGTTTTTTGCAACCTGCAATTTCAGCATTGGTTACAGTATCAAAATAATGGAATATCTTTGAATTTTTAAGCTTACCCACTTCCTGCACACCATTTGTTATTATATGCAGGCTGTATTTTGGCTTCAAATATTCCAATAGTTCTACAGTACCGTCAAACAGGTGGTTGTACTGCGGCAACAACTCAATATACTCTTCCCAAATTGCACTTATAATAACTTCGTCTGCTTCGTGCCCAAGTGAAGTAAAAGTATCTTTAAGCCTGCCATACCTTAGTTCTTCCTGTGTAATATGGCCGTCACGATACCTTTTCCAGTATTTAAGATTAATAGGCACATAGGCTTCAATAAAATCAGGGATAGATACATTAACTTTCTGACGGGTTAAAACTGCTTCAAAAGTAAGTGCAGAGTTTTTCTCAAAATCCCATAAAGTATGATCGAGATCAAAAAAAACCGCTTTTTTGTTGGCAATCCTTATCACAAGCTATCCTTCCCTTATTGTTTTACTATTACTGCGTTTTCTATATGATAAATCCAGTCATCAACATCACTGTCGTTATACCTGAAATTACCCTGAAGTGTTACATACTGATCTGTCTTAAGCCTGGTTTCGGGATTTTTAAATTTAATGCCCATAATAGTTTCAGGGCCTGCCTGCCCACAGAAAAAACATGAAGCAAAAACGTTTTTACTAAGGGCATAGGTTTTATTATCTATAGGAATTATAAAACCACTCATTATTATTGGCTTTTTATTTTTTGCCTTTAGCGTAGAATTTATAACCGGATACATTACCCCTTCAGGATAATCATCACTCGGTTTTTTAATGTATTTTATCTGACCCAGCAATTTCCACGAAAGGGTATCTGCAACAGTCAGATTATCAATTGCTATTTTATTTTGGTAAAAACCGGAATTTTTTACATCAGGAGTACCCATAGACAACATCATAAATCCGGTTAACATCAGTATCGCTGTAATAAAAATATTCTTATGCATTTGCAAGTGTTTTTGATATGTTTAAACTATATGCCTTAACTGCCGGAATAACTGCAGCCAAAACCCCTACAAAGATAGTGAGCAGAAGTAAATATCCCTCTTTTTCCCACACAAAGTCGAGGGGATTGAACGAAATTTTGAATTCGCTTTCCGAAGATCCCGAAATAAGACTTAGTGCTATTCTTCCAACAATCGTTCCAAAAACAAAACCGGTAATACATAATAATAAGCTTTCTATAAGTACCAGCATAAGCAACTGTATGCGACTTGCCCCATTAACACGAAGTAATGCAAACTCATATTTTCGCTCTTTAAGTGTATTATAAAGCGCTATAAATATACTGATGCCGGATATAAGCATTATGCCGTAGGCAAGGTATTGCAGAGCATCAAGGCCAATACCAAACAGCGTAAACAGCCTGTTTATTTCTATACCCGGCAGTGCTGCCTGCATTTTTGTATTTTGAGGTATAAGCCTTGGCCAGGTTACTATCCCCATCTTACTCTTAAACTTTATAAGTACTGCTGTTATCTCCTTTCCTTCTTCGCTTATTACATCATCTTCATGATCATGGCTATGAGCTTGCTCATCATGATCGTGGTCATGCCCATCTTCATGATGATGCTCAACTCCTTCTTCTGCCGCATGTTCATGATCGTCATGACTATGAACTTCTTCTGCCGCTTCATGGTCGTGATGATCATGCGCATCGTGATCATGTTCTCCTGCATGTTCTCCCTCCGCATGCCCGTGATCGTGCATTGCCCATACACTGGGTATATTACACAATATAAGGTTATCTATAACTTTACCTGTTTGTGAAGCTATCCCGGTTACAACATACGCTTGATGTTCATGCACCTCCCCTTCTTCTGCATCCCCATGAGAACCAAAAAAATTGTCTCCTATTTTAAGATTTAGTTTCTGTGCGATTGAACTGCCTATTACAACTTCAAAATTATGGTCAAAAACTTTTCCTTCATTTATCTCGGCTCCATATTTAGTAAGATATTCCGGTGTGGTTCCTACTATCCTGTAACCTCTGTAATTGTCACCAAAAGCCAGGGGAATAGCCGTTTCCACAAAAGGATGATTCATCCATTTTTTTGCTTCGGTATAATCAATATTACCTGTAGGCGCATCCACCTGATATACGGAAGACAGTATTAACTGCAACGGGCTGCCCTGAGCACCCAGCACCATATCTATACCATCTATATTATCATTAAACTTTTTCTCAAACTGCTCCTGCAGCAGTATGAGTAATGTAATGATGGCAACACTGGCAGTAAGCAGAATAATACTTAAGGCTGTATTGAGTGGTTTAAACCATATATTTTTCCACGCTATCTTAGTAATCATGACAATGTAATTTGGTTAGGAAAACGGTCTTTCAGTCTTTGGTCGTGTGTTACTATAACCAATGCCGTACCATATTGCTTTGCAAGGGCTGAAAGCATATCAGCCACCTTAAATGCATTTTCATCATCAAGGCTTGAGGTAGGTTCATCGGCCAAAAGCAGTTTTGGCTCATTAATAAGGGCCCGGGCTATAGACACCCTTTGCTGCTGGCCCACACTTAATTGAGAAGGCAGTTTATACATTTGCTCTTTAAGATCAAGTTGCTCCAGTAATTGTTTTGCCTTTTCGGTTGCCTGATGGCCTGTTGCGAGCCATGAAGCAAGCACTACGTTTTCCAGAACATTAAGTGATGCCACAAAATAGGACTGCTGTAATACCAGCCCAATATTTTTACCTCTGAAATGATCCAGTTTTTTTTCTGAAAGTGAAGCTATATTAGTATCTTCTATAATTACATTTCCCGACTGTGGACGCAATAGACCTCCCAATAAATGTAGGAGCGTAGTTTTACCTTTACCGGAACCACCTGTTATTAACAGGCTTTCGCCTTTTGAAGTAACGATATCAGGAAAATGAAAAGAGGCCTCCTTACCATAAGAAAACTGTATATCTTTTGTAGTAATCATTACAATTTTATTTGATGACCTGCAAGTTAACGAAAATAAGGCTATTATAAAATACCGTCATCTGCAAAACTAAGGTATGACTTCTCGGTTACTATAACATGATCCAATATATTAATGCTCAGGCTATGGCCTGCCTGCTTCATTTGCTTGGTTGTCTGCTTGTCGGCATCGCTGGCCTGTAATACTCCGGATGGATGGTTATGCACCAGAATCATTGCCGTAGCGTTGTGTTCGAGTGCCAGTTTAAAAGCCAATCTCACATCTACTACCGTACCTGTAATGCCTCCCTTACTAAGCTGTGACTTATAAATAACTTTATTGGAATTATTAAGGTATAGCACCCAAAATTCCTCATGAGGCAATTCGCCTATAAGTGGCTGCATAATTTCATAAACAGCTTTACTTGAAGTTATTTTTTTGAGGTCTATACTCTCTTCCTCCCTTCGTCTCCGGCCCAGTTCGGCAGCTGCAGCAATGGTTACAGCTTTTGCCTCGCCTATACCCTTAAAATTCATAAGCTGTTGCGTGGACAGCTTACCCAAAGCATTAAGGTTATTATCTACGCTTTTAAGTATGCGTTTGCTAAGCTCAACAGCACTTTCATTACGGCTGCCTGAACCTATAAGTATGGCAATAAGCTCAGCATCACTAAGTGCAGCTTTGCCTTTTAGCATTAATTTTTCACGAGGTTTATCGTCTTCAGCCCAGTATTTAATAGAAAAGGCTCCTGCGGTTTCTTCCATATTTGTAAAGTAAGGTGTACGAATTTAGCTAAAAAGAAAATACTACAGGGCAATATTATTGCGTTAAAAACAAAAGCACCTTATTATGAAGCAGTTATTACTTTTATTTCTTACAGGCTTTCTTATTAGTTCTACTATAGAAAAGGGTTTTTATGAAAGGCTTTCAGATGCTGCACTCTTACTTATTAAAGACCAAGTACGGTACGACCCATCTTATGTAAATATAAAATACCCTAACGGCGATGTGCCTGCACATACAGGAGTATGTACCGATGTTATTATAAGGGCTTACCGAAAGCTTGGCATAGACCTGCAAAAGGAAGTTCATGAAGATATGAAGGCAAACTTTTCTAAATATCCTAAAAACTGGGGATTAAAATCGACTGATACTAATATAGATCACAGGCGTGTACCCAACCTACAGACATTTTTTACAAGACAAGGACAAAAACTAACCGTTACAATGGAAGTGATTATAAACCCGGCGATATAGTAACCTGGATGCTTAAAGGGAATTTACCTCACATAGGGATTGTTGTAAATAAAAAAGGTACATCTGGCAATTATATGATTGTGCACAATATAGGCACCGGTCAAAATTTGGAAGACTGTTTGTTTGATTACACTATTGATGGGCATTATCGGTATAAAAAATAAAAAGGCACAGAATGCGCCTTTTTATTAAATTAAATTTTTCACTTCATCAAAATTAAGTCCACCGTAATTACCCGAACTCATTAACAGTAAAGCTATACCTTCGGCATCATGTTTAAGGTTAAAAAGATAATTTTTAAACTCTTCCGGGTTAGTATATATAATAATGTCTTCACGATTAAAAGCCTTAGCTATCTGCTCATAAGTTACCTCTTCAAGTTGTTTGATCTTTACTGCATCCGGAGAATAGAATACTACAGCAACATCGGCATTATCAAGCGCGCCCTCATACTCTTTTAAGAACTCAGCATTAAGGCTGCTGTAAGTATGCAGTTCCAGGCACGCAATAAGTTTTTTGTTTGGATACTGTTCTTTAACTGCTTTTGTTGTTGCCGCCACTTTACTTGGTGAATGAGCAAAATCCTTATAAGCTACATTATTATCTTTTTCAGCAATTTTTTCAAGGCGCTTGCTTGCTCCTTTAAATGTTGCTATAGCTTCATAAAAATCGGCTTCATCAACACCCATATTCTGGCAAATCCATTTTGCTCCTGCAAGGTTATTAAGATTGTGTCCACCAAACACTTCTATTGGCATTGGCCCTTCCGGCGTATCAAGATATGTTACTCCATCCTGTACTGTATAATCAGGCGTATGGTAAGGCAATTTACGTATAGGGTTAGTTGCTGCTTCTGCTACACGCTTAACTTCAGCATCTTCTTCATTATAAACCAGTATGCCACCATTGGTAATTTTACTTATAAAAATCTCAAACTGCTCCACATAATTTTTGTAAGTAGGGAACACATTAATATGGTCCCAGGCTATTCCGCTTATTAAAGCTATATTAGGCTGATATAAGTGAAATTTAGGCCTCCTGTCCATAGGTGAAGACAGGTACTCATCACCTTCCAGCACAATAAAATCATTATCATCGGTAAGGTGTACCATGGTATCAAAACCTTCCAGCTGTGCCCCTACCATATAATCTACTTCTATATTATTATAATTCATAACATGAAGTATCATGCTTGTTATAGTTGTTTTTCCATGCGAACCTCCTATCACTACACGCGTTTTATTTTTAGACTGCTCATACAGAAACTCAGGATAAGAATATATTTTCAACCCTAATTCCTGTGCACTTAGCAGTTCAGGATTATCGGCCTTTGCATGCATTCCCAGTATAATGGCCTCTATATCGGTAGTAATTTTTTCAGGAAACCAACCCATTTCTATAGGCAGTAATCCTTTTTTTTCAAGGCGTGAACGCGATGGCTCAAATATGGCATCATCACTACCTGTTACATTATATCCTTTTTCATAAAGTGCAAGTGCCAGGTTATGCATGGCGGCACCGCCTATAGCAATAAAGTGTGTGCGCATTTGTGTATTTTTTATTTCCTTTCAAAAATAGGGATTTGTTATTAAACATGCTGAAACTGCATAAAATAAAAAAAGGCCTCTTCACAGAGGCCTTTTAATTTGAACAAAATAAATTAAATTATCTCACAATCGTCATTTCGTCCACAATATGTTTAGCCCCTGAGAATCTGTCTATGATCCATAAAACATAACGGATATCAACATTTATAGTTCTCTGAAGTTCTTTATCAAAAATAACGTCACCTGCCATAGCTTCTATGTTACCATCAAAAGCAAGGCCTATCAATTCACCTTTACCGTTAAGTACAGGAGAACCAGAATTACCACCGGTAATATCGTTATCCGTAAGGAAGTTTACCGGCATATAACCATCATCGTCTGCATACTGCCCGAAATCTTTTGCAGCATACATATCAAGAAGTTTTTTAGGCAGGTCAAACTCTGCATCTTTCGGCTTGTATTTAGCTACTTCACCTTTCATTGTAGTGTAGTAATTCACTTTAGCATCATTTCTCTTATCTGCAGGAAGCGACCTTACTTTACCATAGGTTAAACGAAGTGTGCTGTTTGCATCCGGGTAATATTTTGCATTAGGATTAGCTTCCCTCATACCTTCTACCAGTAAACGGAACGCTTTTGAAAAATCATTCTCAGCAGCACCAATATTATCAGGCATTGCTCTGTACTGCTTCAGGATATCTGAAGAAAGAATATATAACGGATCATTTTTAAGCACCTCTGCATTTGGCTCTTTTAAGAAAGCCTCAAGCTTTTCTTTTGAACCAAATATACTCTTATCAAATGCATCGTTTACAAAAGCAGTATAGTTGTAATTATTCTCTTTACCTATTTTAGCTATGTAAGGAGCAATATCATACCCAACTGACTTTGTTGCATAAAGGTTAAGCTGCGCAGCAAGCACATCTTTTTCAAGCGGTATGTACAATGTTTTGTATGTTTCATCAACATACTCCTGAATTTGAGGCAGCATTTGTGCCCTCATTGCTTCAGGACCATTTGCATACTGCTCAAGGCCGCGGCCAAGGCTATATGGAAGAGCAGCAAATGTACTTGTTCTTAGTAAACCTACAAGGTAATTATCATGACGCGCTTTTTCGTTTGTCATAGAATAATACTTGTTTATTGTAGCAATAACATCGCCGTATTTTTCCTTGTTTTCTTTTTTGTTGGCCCATTTATTAAAATCAGCTTCCGCTTTAGCTTTCGTTTCAGCTGTTTTATGTTTTGTAAGGGCATCAATCATACCCTGGCGGTTTTTCCAGTAGTTTGCAACCTGTGCATATTGTGAAGCATAGTTAAGGCGAACCTCATCACTCTTATCCATATGCACTTTCATTTTGTCCATACCCAGTTTAGAAGATTCCACCCATGCAGGGTAAGCAAATTTTACATTTTGCTCAATTCCTCCTGCCGGCATCCAGCGATTTGTACGCCCAGGATAACCAAGTATCATAGCAAAATCACCTTCTTCTACACCTTTCAAGCTTACAGGAAGATAATGCTTAGGATTTAACGGAACATTGTTAGGAGAATATTCAGCAGGGTTTCCGTTCTCATCTGCATAAATACGGAACATAGAGAAGTCTCCTGTATGGCGCGGCCATTCCCAGTTATCTGTATCACCGCCAAACTTACCTATACTTTCAGGAGGCGTACCTACAAGGCGAACATCTGTATAGTCCTGATAAACGAAATAGTAATATTCATTACCCTGGAAGAATGACTTTACTGAAACGGTATATTTACCGCCTTCATTATTCTCCTGTTCTATAAGGGCAATTTCCTGGTTTATCGCTTTTTCCCTTTCGGCCTCTGTCATACTGTCGTTCACCTTTGAAAGAATACGTTTAGACACGTCATCCATTCTTACAAAGAAACGTACATAAAGGCTTTTAGGCTTTAATTCCTCTTTACGGGAAGCAGCCCAGAAACCATCTCTAAGATAGTTAGCCTCAGGAGTAGAAAGTTCTGCGATTGCATCATAACCACAGTGGTGGTTAGTAAGCACCAGTCCTTCTTTAGAAATTACCTCTGCCGTACATCCGCCGTTAAACTGAACGATAGCATCTTTTAGGCTGTGGTTGTTAATGCTGTAAATTTCTTCAGCAGTAAGCTGTAGGCCCATTTTTTGCATATCCCTGTGGTTAAGGCGTTCAATGAACATCAAAAACCACATTCCTTCGTCAGCTCTTACCGGCATTACCATAAGCGACATGGTAAGGAACAAAATAAGTTTTTTCATTATTATTCGAATAAAGTTAATAG
>CAMPIZ010000002.1 GCA_946886675.1 uncultured Flavobacterium sp. | reverse complement strand
CCACAAAGTCGAAAGAAAAGATAATAGTGAGTTATGAACCGGAAAATGATGCCCTGGCCAGAAAAATTATTATAGACCATAAAAACATTGACTTAAAGATAGAACTAACCTTTATTAAGTAAATATAAAACCGGCATGAAAAAAACTTTACTATCAGTTATTGTCCTAATATGTAGCCTTACAGCAGTGGCACAGGTAACCTTTAAGCCTGGGGTTAGGGGAGGTATTAACTTTGCCAGGCTTACCAATACAGACCTTGATACTAAAACCGATTTTTATTTTAGTGCCTTTGGTGCGCTAAAGCTATCCCGGTTTTATACCATGCAGCCGGAAATAGGCTATTCCAGACAGGGAGCGGAAGGGACTATGACTTATTATGACTCTTTTGAAGATATTTACTATACAGAAAACCTAAATGTAAAACTGGAGTATGTAACACTTACATTCATCAATAAATTTACACTTACAGATTCATTTAATATTCATGTGGGCCCTACATTTGACATTGGCGCTAATACCCGAAGCGAGTATGTAGACGACATAGATTTGGGTATTACCGCAGGTATAGCCTATACACTTCCGTTTGGCTTAGCTGTGGAAGCGCGTATTAAAAAAGGCCTTGTTGATGTAATGGATGATTATTATTACAATGACAACGATTATTACTACGGAGATGATAATGTTAACTCCAATATTGTTTTTCAGGTAGGACTTTCTTACAGCTTTGATGTAACAGGTACCAATAAATAAGGTATTATGAAAAAGATTCTAATATTCCTGTTAGGCTTTTACACAATTACGTTTAATGCCCAGGTCACTGCTAAACCCGGATTAAGGGCAGGTGCAAACTTTTCTAAGTTTTCCCATACTGATTTTGATTTTAAAACCGATTTTTATGCAGGAGGCTTTATGGCAATAAAGCTAAGCAGCTTTTATACACTTCAGCCAGAAATAAATTATTCCAGGCAGGGGGCTCAGGCAGACTTAATGTATTACAATGGTATGACCAATGAGGTATTGAAAACAACAAAAGACATTAATGTTGAATACCTGTCTTTTGCGTTTGTAAATCGTTTTAATTACTACAATTTTGATATTCATGGCGGCACTACGCTGGATTTTGAAACTTACAGCAATATATCCACAAATACAGAACTTGACTTAGGAATTACTCTTGGAATAGGTTACACACTTCCGTTTGGGCTAACTATAGAAGCAAGATGGAAACGCGGGCTGCTGGATGTGTTGGAGTCAGATGATTTTAATAGCACACTTAATTTTGTTGAAGATAACAATGCCAATAATACTTTTCAGCTAGGGCTTTCTTACAGTTTTAATGTAACAGGAGCTTCAAAGTAAAAATATTTTTAAACCAACCATTATCATGAAAAAAACAATTATACTTCTGTTCTTAGCCTTTATAGGTTATCAGGTACAGGCACAGGTTACAGTAAAACCCGGCATAAGGGCAGGTTTAAACCTTGCTAATTTTACAGGTAGTAATACAGATTCTAAAGCCGATTTTTATGTAGGCGGCCTTGTAGGGATAAGGTTTGCAGATTTTTATACTTTACAACCCGAAATTACTTACTCTAGGCAGGGAGCAGACGGGAATTTTGAGAATGAATATTACCTTCCTGCACCGGGGGCAGCACCAATGCGTGATAATGATTATTCCATACAGTACCTATCTTTTACTGTAATGAATAAGTTTACTTTAGTAGATGGTTTTCATGCCATGGTTGGCCCGTCTATGGATTTTAGGGTGGGCGATAATTTTGAAAGTGACTATGGGGAAGATGTAATGGATATTGATTTTGCAATTAACGGAGGCATAGGTTACACCATGCCAATGGGCCTCACAATAGAAGCAAGGTATAAACTTGGACTTGTAGATATTTTTGGTGATATTTACGAAGACGATTATTACTATGATGAAGATGAGTATGACCTGGTGTTAAACAGTGTTTTTCAGCTTGGGGTTGCTTATACATTTTAAAGAATACACATGCTTTTAAAAGACTTTTATACAATAAAAACCCTTGAGCAGACAGAAGGGCAAAATTATGTGGCACATATTGTAATTAATAAAGACCATGAAGTGTTTAAGGGTCACTTCCCGGGAAACCCTGTAACGCCCGGGGTGTGCATGATGCAGATAATAAAAGAGCTTACGCAGCAGGTTATAAACGCTCAGCTTATACTCAAAAGTGCATCAAATATTAAATTTATGGCGCTTATAAATCCGGAGGTTAATCCTGATTTAAGGCTGGAGCTTGATATAACCAATACAGGAGATGGTCTTGTTAAGGTAAAGAACACTACCTTTTTTGATGATACTGTAGCATTAAAATTGAGTTGTGTTTATAGTGTCAGTAACCTTTAGCACAGTATTTGTACATTTTTAAGAATCAATACATAAAGCCATGAAATTGCTCGCTTTTTTTATTTCAATTTTATTTATTTCACTACCGGACCTGTCTGAGGTTAGGAAGCAATATATAGAGGCCGCCGAATCTGAAAAACAGGCGCTGGAGCTTTTTGAAACAATGGAAGGGGTTAAAGATAACAGCTCAAACTATACACTGCTCGCTTATAAAGCAGCAGCTTATACACTAAGGGCTAAATATGAAAAAGGGTTGCTTAATAAAAAGAATCTTTTTACAACAGGGGCAAAAATGCTGGAGCAGGTGATAGAAAATGATTCGGATAATTATGAAGCAAGATTAATACGTCTTAGTATTCAGGCAAACGCTCCAAAAATTACGGGCTATACTAAAAATATAGAAGAAGATAAAAGCTTTATCATTAAGTATTATGATGCACAATCTGCCGATCTTAAAGAATTTGCCAAAGGTTTTATAAGTCAGTCTTCTGTATTCTCGGCTTCAGATAAAGCTATGATAAAATAACAATTTTATGATTTACATTGCAAAAAACTTCTTTTTTGCCTGTAAACTTTAAAAAAAGTATCTTTGCGCGGATTGTTACTAAAACAATTTGTAATGCACACATTTTCAAAATATTATAACACAATAAGTACTTTAAAATATTGTGTTATTATACCAACCTATAATAATAGTAAAACCCTTAAAAGGGTTATTGATGGTGTGCTGCAATATACTAACCATATCATTGTGGTTAATGATGGCTCTACTGATGCTACTTCCCATATACTTTCGGAATATAATCAGATAGAGCAAATACATCTTCCAAAAAACAAAGGCAAGGGTAATGCCTTAAAAACAGGCTTTAGCGCTGCAAGGGCAGGAGGTTATAAGTATGCCATAACTATAGACTCTGACGGGCAGCATTTCCCTGATGATATTCCGGTTTTTCTAAAAGCAATTGAAGAAGGAGACGATGTGCTGTTAATCGGCAGCCGGAACATGGGTCAGGAAGGTGTTCCCAAAAAGAGCAGTTTTGGCAATAAGTTCTCTAATTTCTGGTTTTGGTTTGAAACCGGTATTAAACTGGAAGACACACAATCAGGGTACAGGGCTTACCCGCTGCATAAAATACCTACAAAATATTTTACCAGTAAGTTTGAGTTTGAAATTGAGGTAATTGTAAGGACTGCATGGAAAGGTATTGCAGTAAAAAATGTTCCGGTAAAAGTGCTTTATGATATGAATGAAAGGGTGTCACATTTCAGGCCTTTTAAAGATTTTACCCGCATAAGCATACTTAATACACTGCTGGTACTTATAAGCCTGTTGTATATAAAGCCCCGCGACTTTTTTAAGAGCTTTAAAAAAAAAGGCATTAAAAAGTTTATAATAGAAAATGTGCTGGAAAATAACGACAGCCCTCAAAAAAAAGCTCTCTCTATAGCTTTAGGAGTTTTTATCGGCATATCTCCCCTGTGGGGTTTCCAGACACTCACAGTTTTTTTTCTTGCCTACTTGCTAAGGCTTAACAAGCTTATTGCTTTTGCATTCTCTAATGTAAGTATTCCGCCATTTATCCCATTGATAATATTTTGTTCGCTAAAGATTGGCTCGCTTGTGCTTGTAAAGCCTATGCCGGATATAACAGATTTTTCTGCAGAAGCTATAAAAAATCACATTGTAATATACCTTACAGGCAGTATTCTTTTTGCAGCAATTATGGCAGCCTTATTTGGTCTTGCAGGATACTTTATACTGATTTCCGCGAACAGGAATAAAATCCGTAAAAATGCATAGTTTTTTTATAACTGCACACAGTTTTATAAGCAGGAACAGATTTTTATCTGTATTTATAGCTCTGGCGTTCCTGGCATTTTTTGGATTCTTTGCTTCCCGTATTACATTTGAAGAAGACATAACACGGCTTATTCCGAAAAGTGAAAAATCGGATGAAGCTGCCAGGGTATTGGGTCAGTTAAAATTTGCAGATAAGATTACAGTGCTTATTAATGCAAAGGGAGAAGCTAAACCAGCAGATCTTGCCCAAGTGGCTAATGTATTTATAGACAGCCTTAAAAACTGTGAAGAGTACATTAAAGGTGTACAGGGTAAGGTGGATGATGAGAATATACTGCAAACTTTTGATTTTGTCTATAATAATCTTCCGCTGTTCCTGGATGAGAATGATTACCGCGCAATAGAACAGAAACTATCTAAGGACAGTATAGCCCAAACGGTTGTGGCAAATTATAAGTCCATAATATCGCCATCCGGATTGGTGACTAAAGATTTTATTTTGCAGGACCCGTTCGGAATTTCTTTTATAGGGCTTAAAAAACTTAGGCAGCTGGGAATGGGTGATGAATTTGAGCTACAGGATGGCTACCTTATAACTAAAGACAATAAAAGGCTTTTACTGTTTATAAGCCCGGCGCTCCCTGGTAATGAAACACAAAAAAACACAGTATTTGTAAATAAGCTTGATGCTATAAAAGCGAACCTTAATAATACTTTTAAAGAAACTGCGGAAATAGAATACTTTGGAGGGGCAAATATTGCAGTTGCCAATGCAAAACAGATTAAAAATGATATCCAAACGACTGCATTTGTAGCGTTGGGGCTGCTTATGCTAATGCTCATGGTATACTACAGGCGCTTTTTTATACCGCTGATTATTATGGTGCCTACAGTATTTGGGGTAGTATTTGCCGTTGCAGTGCTTTATTTTTTAAGAGGTACCATATCGGCTATATCATTAAGCATAGGGTCTATACTTCTAGGGGTAACTATAGATTATGCACTTCATATACTTACCCATTATAAGCACAATAGCGACATAAAAGTTCTGTACGGCGATATTACCAAACCTCTTATTATGAGCAGCACCACTACGGCAGTTGCATTTTTATGCCTGCTGTTTGTTAACTCCGGGGCTTTACAGGATTTGGGTATTTTTGCTGCAATAAGCGTAGTTGTTTCCGCCTTATTTTCACTATTGCTTATTCCACACTTGTACAGGCCAGGCAAAACTAACGGTAATCAGTATGCCACTGTGCTGGATAAAGCTGCAGGTTTTTCTTTCCATAAAAGCAAATTACTTATTGTTGTTAGTATTATAGCTATTATTGCCAGCTTTTTTACCTTTAATAAAGTGGTATATGATAAAGATATATCACAGCTTAACTATGTGCCTGATGATATAAAACAGGCAGAGAAGCATCTGGAGAGCTCTACAAGCCTGGCATCAAAATCGCTATATATTGCGGCTTACGGTAACTCGGCTCAGGAAGTTTTAGAAAATAATACTAAGCTGTATGGCAAGCTTGAGTCTGAAAAAGCTGCAGGTAAATTATTAAGCTACAGTTCTGTTGGAGGTATTGTACTTCCTGAAAAAGTACAGCAGGAAAAAATTGAACGGTGGAACAGCTTTTGGACAAATGAGCGTAAACATCAGGTAAAACAGGCTTTAATTAGCGAAGGAAACAAACTGGGCTTTAAACCACAAGCTTATCAGCAGTTTTACGAGCAACTGAATAAACAGTTCGCTCCTTTACGCCTTCAGGACTACCGAAAGGTAGAAACTCTGTTCCTTAATGAATTTGTGGCAGAAAAAAAAGGCTTTTACACCATAACAACATTGGTTAAAGTATCTGATGAACAAAGAACAGGGATTGTGAATAAATTTTCTGCGGAGCCTAATACAATGGTAATCGACAGACAGCAGATAAATGAAACTTTTCTTGGGGGGTTAAAAGATGATTTTAATACCCTTATTGGCTATTCGTTTATAGCGGTTGTACTTATACTTTTTGTTTTCTTCAGGCGTGTGGAACTTGTGCTTATCAGTTGTATCCCTATAGTTGTTACAGGGTTTGTTACAGCAGGAATTATGGGGATGTTTGATATAAAGCTAAACATTTTCAGCACTATAGTATGTACCCTTGTATTTGGACATGGAGTAGACTTTAGTATTTTTATGACCAGTGCACTGCAAAAAGAATATACCACAGGTAAAAATGAAATGGCTACTTACCGTACTTCAATACTGCTGGCGGTGCTTACCACAGTGTTAGGTATTGGAGCGTTGGTGTTTGCACAGCATCCCGCATTAAAGTCTATTTCATCAGTATCGTTAATAGGTGTTTTTGCAGCGCTTATCATCACTTTTGTTTTTTATCCTATACTGTTCAGGCTTTTCCTTACAAGGAGGGTGAGCAAAGGGAAATCACCTTTAAGGCTAAGGACAACACTGCACTCTGTGTTTTCATTTATTTATTATGGTTTAGGCGGTTTCCTGCTTTCGGTTTTCAGCCTCATCTTTATACAAATTCTTCCTGTAAAAAAGACATGGAAAATGAAGGCTTTCCGTTATGCCATGTCAAAGTTTATGAAATCGGTACTTTATACCAATCCGTTCATAAAAAAGACAGTCATTAACCCGCATAATGAAATTTTTGACAAACCTGCTGTCATTATAGCCAACCATACCTCCTTTCTGGATATACTTGCTGTGGGTATGCTAAGCCCTAAAATTATTTACCTGGTGAGCGATTGGGTATATAATTCCCCCGTGTTTGGTATAGGGGTAAAACTGGCAGGGTTCTACCCTGTATCGAAGGGCATCGAAGGCGGAGTAGAGCACCTTCGCAAAAAAGTGGAAGAGGGCTATTCGCTGGTGGTTTTTCCGGAAGGGACAAGGTCTGAAACCAATCATATTCAGCGTTTCCATAAAGGAGCGTTTTACCTTGCAGAGGAGTTTAACCTGGATATAGTGCCGATACTGATACACGGCAATTCAGAAGTATTGCCAAAAGGTGATTTTATTATAGAGGATGGCAGCATAACAGTGAAGATATTGCCAAGGATAAAAGCAGAAGATAAATTATTCGGTACAACCTATACTGAACGGGCAAAAAAAATAGCGGTCTGGTTTAAAGAACAGTTTGCTCAGATGCGGAATGAACAGGAAGGACCTGATTATTTCAGGCACAGGATTATGGGTAGTTTTGCTTATAAAGAACATGGAACTGTACAACAGGTAAAGCAGCATCTGGACAAAGCTATACCTGTGTATTATAAAATAAACAAATATCTCGGTAGTAAATCAGCCATACTGCATATTGCTGATGATAATGGGGAAACTACAGCGCTACTGGCTTTGCAGCAGCCACAGCGAAAAATATTTACCTATATTGCCAATGAAGAGAAACGGGATGTGGCAAAAGCCAATTATATAAACAGGACACGTAGTATAACATATATTTCTTCTATAGAGGACAGAGCTTATGATATTATTATTGCTGATGCTGATAATACAATACCGGTTTATAAGGCCAACCGGATAGTAATAATTAAAGATGTTGGGGAAGAACCAATATCAGGTTTTGAGGTTGAAGTTAAAGGTGAAGGTTTTATAATTTTAAGGAAGATATAGCAGTTGAAAAAGAAATATGATGTTGTAATAATAGGTAGTGGCCTGGGAGGTTTGGTTTCTTCTGTAATACTTGCGAAGGAGGGTTATAGTGTTTGTGTTCTGGAAAAAAATAATCAGTTTGGCGGGAATCTTCAGACTTTTGTTCGCGATAAGACTATTTTTGATACCGGTATACATTATATAGGCGGACTTGATAAAGGGCAAAACCTGTACAATTACTTTAAATATATAGGCATTATGGACGCTCTTAACCTGAAGAAAATGGATGAGGACGCCTACGATATGATATCCTTTGGGGATGATGACCAGGAATATCCCCATGCACAGGGTTATGAAAACTTTGTAAAGCAGCTTGCAAAATTTTTTCCTGATGAAAAGGAAAATTTAAAATCATATTGCGAAAAACTGGTTACTACATGTAATTCTTTTCCCTTATACAACCTTAGGAACAGCACTGAAGGCTATGATACCAAAGTCCTTTCTGAAAATGCTTATCAGTATTTTGAAGGGCTGACCGATAATGAAAAGCTTAAAGCTGTTTTGGCAGGGTCTAATTTCCTCTATGCCGGAATAGAAGATAAGTCTCCGTTTTATGTACATGCGCTTTCTGTAAATTCTTATATGCAAAGTTCGTGGCGTTGCATTAATGGTGGCAGCCAGATTACCAAACAGCTTATAAAACAGCTTAAAAAATATGGCGGTGAAACCTACAAGTATAAAGAGGTAACAGGCTTTGGTTTTGAAGGCGACAGGCTTATATCTGCCAAAATTAAGAATGGGGAAGAGGTATTTGGCAATATTTTTATTTCTAATATTGAACCCAAAACAACCTTAAAAATGATAGGGGAAGATAAATTCCGTAAGTCATTTTATAACAGGATACAGGGGCTGGAATGTGTTTTTTCTGCTTTTAGCATTTATGTAGTATTTAAGCCTGAAACATTTAAATATATTAACCATAACTATTACCATTTTAAAGACAGCAGCCGTGTGTGGAAAACCATGGATTATACTCCTGAAACATGGCCGGAAGGCTATATGGCTTCCATGAATGTATCCGGTAAGCAGGGCGAATGGGCAGAAAGCATGACTTTTATTACCCTTATGAAGTTTGAGGAAGTGGCACAGTGGGCACATACCCATAACACTACCGCCGATGAACAGGACAGAGGAGAAGCCTACGAAAAATTTAAGCAGGAGAAAACAGAAACATTCCTGACAGAAATAGAGAAAAAGTTTCCGGGAATAAGAGACTGTATTAAATCGGTACATACTTCAACACCATTATCATACCGTGATTATATAGGCGGTCAAAACGGTAACCTGTATGGCTATGTAAAGGATTCAAACAACCCAATGAAGACTTTTATATCCCCAAAAACAAAGCTAAAAAACTTGTATCTTACAGGGCAAAGTATTAATATGCATGGTGTCCTGGGAGTTACTATAGGGGCAGTGGTAACCTGTTCTGAAATTTTAGGCAAAGACTATCTGGTTAACAAGATCAACAGGGAAATTAATCTGTAAACTATGAAAAGAATTTTATATGTATTGCTGCTGCTGTGCACTATGCTGCAAATGGCATCATGTGGTACATATGAATCTGTTCATCACAGGCCGCCTGTAGTAAATTACAATACTACAGTGCCTATAGTGGAAAAACATAATGATAGTACTTATACATTTGAAAACAATTTCCTGATAAAAAACCGCTATGGTTTATGGGAAATGTATGTTGAAGGAGATCCGTATCAACGGGGCATGATAAGCGGGGCTCTGGCTCATGATCTTATCCTTCATCAGGAAGACGCTTTTATGGCTAAGGTAAAAGAAATTGTACCTTCAAAGTTTAAACAATCTGTATTAAGGCAGTTTTTAAAATGGTACAACAGGAAACTGCATGAACATGTTCCAGAAGAATACCTGGCAGAGATATACGGAATTTCGCAGTATGCATCAGAGGAGTACGATTATGTGGCCCCGCCTTATCTGCGAAGCCTGTACCTGCACGCCGCACATGATATAGGGCATGCCCTTACCGATCTTTCTATGGTAGGCTGTACTTCCTTTGCAGTCTGGGATGATAAAACACAAGACGGCTCGTTACTAATAGCCCGTAACCTTGATTTTTATGCCGGGGATGAATTTGCGGAAGATAAAATAATAGCTTTTGTAAAGCCCGATACAGGTTATCCGTTTATGTCGGTTGTGTGGGGCGGTATGATAGGAAATCTTTCCGGTATGAATGCCAAAGGGCTTACAGTAACCATTAATTCCGGTAAATCGGACATTCCACTGCAGGCAAAAACGCCAATTTCTATTTTGTCGCGCGAAATTTTGCAGTATGCGCAAAATATAGATGAGGCTGTTGCCATTGCCAAAAAGCGGGAGGTATTTGTATCTGAAAGTATTATGGTAGGCAGCGCGCAGGACCACAAGGCGGTGCTTATAGAAGTTTCGCCTAATAAATTCGGCGTGTATGAAGTCCCTAACTCGTCACAGCTTATATGCTCAAACCACTTTCAGAGTGAGGCCTACAGCGAAGATGAGAATAACAAATATGCTATAGAAAACAGCCATTCGCAGTACCGCTATGAAAAAATGACGGAACTGCTTGATACCAATGAAAAAGTAAATCCTGAAGATGCGGCAGCTATTATGAGGAATACTGAAGGGCTAAACGGCATAGCCTTGGGCTATGGTAATGAAAAAGCCATAAATCAGTTGCTGGCACACCATTCGGTAATATTTAAGCCAGAACAAAGGATTGTATGGGTTTCTGCAAATCCCTATCAGCTTGGAGAATATGTAGGATATAATCTTGACGACATCTTTAATAAGCCACATGTAAGGAATCTTACTTCTATGGCTGTAGAGCGGCTTACTATTGCGGCCGACCCATTTTTATATACCGATGCCTATAAAAACTATGAGCAATACAGGAAAGAGGACAGGATAATTGATGCGGCAATTGAAAACAAAGAAACACTACCTTTGGCCTTTATAGAAACATACCAGTCGCATAATCCTGATTTTTGGGAGGTGTATTACAAAGCAGGTGTGTATAATTACAACAGGGGCTATTATACAGCGGCAAAAGCTGAATTTGAAAAAGCCCTTACTAAAGAAATAACCACCGTGTCCGATAGGGAACAGTTAGAAGATTACCTTATGAAGATTAAAAGGAAACTGAAGTAACACACAATGGAAATCCCTTTTATAGAAACGGCTCCACAGCCGCAAGTTAAAGCTTATCAGGAAAAAAGGTTAAGTGAAGCATTGCAGTATGCCGCAAACCATTCACCATTTTACCAAAGGCTTTTTAAGGAAAGTGACATTGATGTAAACACTATAAAGACTGTGGAAGATTTGGCAAAGCTTCCCGTTACTACAAAAGAGCAGCTTCAGGAATATAATGATGATTTTTTATGTGTGCCCCGTTCGCAGGTAATAGACTATACTACTACATCGGGCACATCGGGCAAGCCTGTAACTTTTGCCCTTACCGATAAAGACCTTGACCGCCTTGCTTATAATGAGGCAATATCATTTATATGTTCCGGAATTAAGGAAGGCGATGTAGTACAGCTCATGACGACTATGGACAGGCGTTTTATGGCGGGGCTGGCTTACTTTTTAGGGTTGCGCAAAATTAAGGCAGGTGTAATACGCGTAGGCGCGGGAGTGCCGGAACTGCAATGGGACTCTATACTTAAATACAAGCCACCTTACCTTATTGCCGTACCCTCATTTCTATTAAAGCTAATTGAGTATGCCGAAGCACATGGCATAGATTATAACGCAAGCGGCATAAAAGGTGTAGTGTGTATAGGCGAGCCATTGCGTAATCAGGACTTTTCCCTTAACACACTCTCAAAAAAGATAACTGAAAAGTGGAATATTAAGCTGTTTTCTACCTATGCATCTACCGAAATGAGCACTGCTTTTGCAGAATGCGAATATTTTTGCGGAGGGCATCAGCATCCGGAACTTATTATAACAGAGATACTGGATGAAAATGATATGCCTGTAACCAATGGTAGCAGTGGCGAGCTTACCGTTACTACACTGGGTGTGGAAGGCATGCCGCTTATTCGTTTTAAAACAGGGGATATTGTGCAGTTTCATACAGAGCCATGCCAATGCGGACGGACAAGCCATAGGGTAGGGCCTGTAATAGGCAGGAAACAACAGATGATAAAATACAAAGGCACTACATTATATCCCCCTGCCATGACAGACTTGTTGAGGTTGTTTCCGGATATTGAGAATCATATTATAGAGATTTCTACAAACGAGTTAGGAACAGATGAAATAGTGATAAGGGCTGCGGCAAATAACCCGTCTGAGGCTTTGCTGGTGGAAATTAAAGACCATTTTAGGGCAAAGCTAAGGGTAACGCCTAAAATTGTTTTTTCTTCTGCAGAAGAGATTAACAGTATTATGTTTAATCCCATGAGCCGGAAACCCGTAAATTTTATAGATAAGAGATTAAGTTAACCTGCAAGGTTTCTAAAACCTTGCAGGTTTTATTTTTAAAGCATGAGTGTTGTGCCCTCTAAAGGTTACGGAGGATGTAGAATTGCAATACATTGCAGAGCCTAAAAATAAGCCCTTAGCTGCACACTGCCTGTATGTATAGCCTTGCTGGTTTCGCTTTTACGCCCCTGGTAGTTCACATTCACGTCCAAAAATTGGGTAAGGTTTTTTTGCAGTAACAGGCGCCAGGTTAGGTTTTGCCCGGGCTGTAGTCCTTCCAGCATCTGGTATGCAGCAGGAGAAAGAGCATTGCCGGTAAAAGCATTATCGTATAATGAAAACTCACCATTTGCGGTAAATTGTTTCTCTGAAGCATAAGTAAAAGAGGTCCCTATACGTTGCTGGTCTAAAAGTTCCATAGCACCTATCTGGTTTTCTTTTTTTCTGTACTCATAAAACAGGTCCCAACTCGCATTTTTTGAAAATATATAGGACACTTTTGGCGCAAGCAGGTACCCATCAATTTTATAATTCCTGCTGTCATAATTCTCCGAATAGGTAGAGGTAGCTATGGTTTGGCCGGAAAAGCCCAGCAGCCATGTTTTTTTAATAAGGTGTGCATACTGTAGCTGGTGCGATGTGTTGCTGTTTTCCTGCGAACCTACATTAAGTAGCGCTTTAGCCCTGTTTTTAATATAAGTGTAGGTAACGGAGTGTTTTTGTTTTCCACGATTATAAAACAGGCTGTTTCTAAAACTGGAGTTTAGCCCAAGGAGATCCTCACCACCGGTGTCAAATGGGTTGAGGTCAAAGTTGCCTGCTGTACGCTCTATCTTACGGTCAATTAAAAAAGATGCCTGATTGTAAAAATAAGACAGCAGTTTCTTAAATCCTTTTTCATTTTGCCACTGGTTGGGATTAAGGGTAACCGACTGCGAAAACTTATTTTGATGTGTTCTTATAAATACCTGGTTAGGCAGAAATACCCGTACATATTTTGCCTGGTCAGGGAATGGTGCTATCTCAAATTCCTCCAGTTCCTGTATGCCGTTATCATTATAGTCGTTCCAGGTGTAAATGCCCTGCCCCGGTTCTACTTCCAGATAGGTAAATTCCTGCTGCGGTATAGTTCCCGAGGTATTTTCATATGCAGTAGTAACCTGAATCAGTTGGTCAAAATATCGGTCGTTGTATAAAAGCCTTGAGTTAAGAGATGGTTCATTCTCTATAGTTGGATCGGTAAATTTAAGGTTACGGTAATTTACAAACAGGCTCAGGTCGCTTTTTTCGGTTTTCAGCAGCCTGGATTTCAGATAATAAGATTGTGAAGTGTTCACTTTCTCCAGCATTCCGTTTACAACGCTGTCATTAGCCCGTTGCAGGTAGCCCAGTTCTACATATACCTTGGTGCTGTCACCCCGGCCAATAAAAGCGCCAAACTCGTTAAACCGTTGACTCATAATCGAAAACTGACCGGTTTCCTTAAGCTTTTCGCGGTTGTCTTCAAGCCTTACAGTACCACCCACCCAGTTTTTACCAAAGTGATATTTCGCCAAAGACTCATTGCGCAAAAACTCTGATGATGCATAGTCGCTATCACTACTTAAGAAGCTGCCGCGGTTTTGCACCAACAGGTTTTTATGATTGTACCTGCCGTCCAGCACATGCCTTGTGCCGTTAAAACTGCCCGAAAAGTCAAGTTTTTCCACTTGGTAATTTATAAACCCTTTTTGCGATAGCCTTGCGTTTGCGCCTGCGATGAGGTAACTCTGGTCTCCCTGTGTAGTAACAATACCGTTTAGGTTCCAGTCGCGGTCAAACTCGATATTAAACAGTCGTTCTATAGTACGAAAATCCTTTTGTATAAACTGATAGTTTGCAAAAGCATCAACCTGTATGCTGTCGCCTGTATAGATGTGCTGTTTTGCATTTATTTTTCCGGCAAGGCCCTGATTGTTTCCGTCATCAACAGGAGAGTACAAATTGATATCGTTATTGCTTATTCCCGCTTCAAAATCTACAAATGTCTTCTCACTTGGGTTGTATTTTCCCAGTACTGTAGCTATTTGAATTTTAGAAGGGGGAGTAAGCCTTATTATAGGTTCATAATTACCCTGTGGTATACCATTTACAGGAGGCACATATTCAAAAATGCGGCCTACGGCTGCCGAACTTGCCAGTATATAATTACCCTGATTATTGCCCACAAGGCTAAAGCGAACATTATACAGTTCATCTTCCGGGTTGTTTGAGTATTCAAAAACCTCAATGCCGTTTATGGTTACCTTACGGTATAAAATCTTGTTTTCAGAATAGCTGTCTAAGTATGCGGAAGGCGCGGTCATGGCATTGGTATCATCTCCTGCTTCCTGTAGTATGGCTATCTGCTCCGGGGTTAGGTTTTGCTGAAGGGGCTGGTTTTTGATGTCATTTTCAGAATACACAAATCCGCCGATGCTCCACTGTTCCTTTTCATGGGTAACACCGCCGTAGGTTACCAGACGGGTATAGCTTTGCACGGTGTATTGGTATTCTACATTAATACGCATTTCTGATGTAATAGGGAAAAGTGAAGTAAAGATTATTTCTCCTGCATTGTAGTCAATTATATAATCGTTGTTCTCCCCGCGCTCGAGTAATATACCGTTTACAAAAACCCTTTCTGAGCCGGAAATTACCAGTATGTACAACTCATCGTTAGGCCCGCGTAGTTTATACGGCCCCTGGTTGCCTTCCTGCCCTATAAAAGTGCTTCGTGCATATTGCCCGCGCACTAATGCAGCTGCGGCAAATACTGTTGTTTTACTATCTTCCTCACCAAAAGAAAATGTCGTAGAAATACCCTGGACTTTTTTATTGAAGTTTAAAAAGCGTGATTGCCTGTTTTCGAGAAAAAGGTCGCCCGCCCTTATATTCCAGTTATCGCTAAAGAGTTCTATGAATATCTGGTCAAACTCATCCAGCTTTTGCGAATAGCCACCTTCCTGAAGCGGTATATTGCTGTCCTGTATGGAGGCTCGAAGGCTTACTTTATCCGACAGTTTTCCGGTAATCTGCAGGTCAAGGTTAGAGTTTACTACCGCGTTTTGGTTATTTCCTACGGTAATGCCCCGCGTAATACTTCCCGAAGTATTTAATCCTTCAAATGGTTTGAAAGTATTAATAGGGTTTTGAGAAACCGTATAGAGATTCCCGGTACTTATGGCATCATTGTCTACCACACGGGAGTTGTCATAAATACTGTACTTTTTAGTAAGATAGTCAGGATAGCTCAGGTAGCGCATAAAAAGCGTGTCCTGTGGTTTATAGCCATTTTTAAAGACCAGTGTACTGCTTCGGAAATTTACATGATAGTAAGCCGTATCAATATCATTGCCCTGCCTGTCCTGAAGCTTAAAAAAGGCTCTGTTAATGCTTATGCTGTCTATCTGTATAGTGTCTTGAGATGCGGTAATCTTTTTGTTTTTAAACAGGCCGTTTGTTTCCTGCCCGTACACTGCGGAAACCAAACAAAAAATCGCTAATAAGAACCTGTATCTCAGCATCACAAGAGTATAACTCCAAAATGGCAAAAGTAGTGTATTTAGCGGAAGAATTAAGGGGATAAGGTACAAGGTTTTTGTAATAGTTTTAGAGATATTTTTCGTGGCAACTCGAGTGCTTAATAATTTTAACATCTTAGGCGTCAAACTTTTAAGAAAAGCTGGTGCCTGTTATAATAGTAATTACTTAATTTTATGATTGCTATTCAATAATATGGTTATGCTGCAGCGGAAAAACCTTGTAAATGAATTACTTGCCAAGCGTAAAAGGCAAACGTCCGAAGCGGATTTAATAGAGTCTGTAAAGGATATTCTTGCCCGAGACGAAGCCGAGAGGCATGCTGTAAAGACAAGGCTTAATGACGGGGGAGAGCAGGACAGTAATCACTTTATTTTTGATTATCTGGAAACTGACAGAATATTTCATATAGACCAGATAAAAGCAGTTTGTGTAGATTACAGGCTGAGGTTTTTAAACAGCATCCGTTTTAAGGGGCAGGTGCCCGAAGAAGCAGTTTCTAAAATTAAAACACTTGAAAAACACCATAATACCACTTTGAACGGTTTTAAGATAGCTGCACCCTCCAAACTATTCAAACTTGATAATTATGATGACCCACTGCTGTTTGCGCCAATAGGCAACGGTTATTATTACCTCATCCATAAATGGGGTAACGATATGAGTGTGTGGCGCAAATTGATGGTACGCCCTTTTCGTGATCTTGGAAGCTTTCTTATTTTTCTGCTTGCTGTAAGTGTACTGCTTACATCTTTGGTGTCAGAAAATTCCTTTGGCAAAGCCGATGTTTCTGTAGTTCGGTTTGTTTCTTTCCTCTTTATTTTTAAATCAGCTTGTGGCATTGCCTTATACTATTGTTTTTGGAAGGGAAAGAACTTCAATACGGCTATATGGAACAGCGATTATTACAATCATTAAATACTAAAATTTACTAAAAATCTCACATTCTTATTATTGTAAGTTTTATCTTTAAAGAAAACTTCAAAAAATGACATTTGGGAAACGAATACTTTTTACCGGGACAGCATTTATACTTGGAATTTATTTCCTCATTGCCGGGCTTGTAAAAGCAAAGCCTTTTCTGGCGCCATTGCTTACCGCAGTAGTGCTGGCCCTGCTTATGCTTCCTGTTGCCAGAAAGCTGGAATCGTGGAAGGTAAACCGTATGCTTTCTTCGTTTATCAATACATTTCTTCTTTTTTTGATAAGCGTGGGTTTTGTTGCGCTTATCTCTATACAGATACAAACCTTTGTGGCAGACTGGGGCAAGGCAAAGCAAAAAATTATGCCGCAGATTGAAAATCTGGAAGAATACATTTATGAAAAAACACCAATAAGCAAGGAAGATATAAAAAAGCAGCAAAGTGAGGCTACAGGCAATATGGGCAAACAGGCCATGAGCTTTATAAACGGAATATATTCTTTTACGGGAGATTATCTCCTTACCTTTATTTATATTTTCTTTCTCCTTAATTACAGACATAAGTTCAGGGAGTTTTTTGTAAAACTTTTTAAACGGGACAACAGGCAGGACGTAAACGAAGTCTTTAATCAGGCTGCAAAAATTACTCAGGGCTATTTGTATGGAAAATTTATTTTAATGGTTTTTCTGGCGGTAATCTATGCTGTGGGAATGGCAGCTTTTGGTGTAAGTAACTTTATAATCATCAGCCTGCTGGCGGCATTGCTTTCTATTATTCCTTATATAGGCAATATTATAGCTTTTCTTATAGCTATTGGGTTGGGTTATGTGGCCGATGGAGATACCACTGCACTTATAGGTATAGTTATAACTTTTACTGTGGCCCAGTTTATAGAATCTTACCTTTTTGAGCCTTATGTAGTGGGAGACAATGTAAATCTCGATCCATTTGTTACTATTCTTGCTGTTGTTGCAGGGAGTATGGTTTGGGGTGTAATTGGTATGATACTTTCCATTCCTGTTTTAGGTATCATAAACGTAATCTTTATGCATGTAGGGCCGTTAAAGCCGTATAGTTTTCTACTGGGTAATAATGAGGGAAAAAAGAAAAAGAAAATTTAGGCTGCAGAAATAAACTATTGCCAAACTTTTGCATCTTTGTAGAATGCAACTTATAAGAACTATGCGTAAAATATGCCTTTTCCTGTTTTTATTATCAGCCCTTCCTGTTTTTGCACAGATAGAAGAAGAAACGGATAGCATCGTGCCTAAGTTCGACAGCCTGGTGCCTGACCCCAAATACAGGGAAGACCAGTTTTACCTGTCGCTTTCTTATAACCTTATGCAGGGTAAACCGCCTTCTTATTCACAAAACTCACTTTCTACCGGTTTTACGCTTGGTTTTTTGCGGGATATGCCTGTGAATGAAGCACGCAACCATTCTATAGCGATAGGACTCGGCTATTCTTATAACAATATTAAACACAATCTTTTTGTGAGTGAGCTAAATGGCGATCCGGTATATGAGGTTGTGCCAGAAGGTTCTTTTGATAAAAATAAACTAGTCCTGCATTACCTGGAATTGCCTATAGAGCTTAGATGGCGAAACTCAAATGCATACAGTCATAAGTTCTGGAGGGTTTATGCAGGATTTAAGGCAAGTTATCTTTTAAACGACAGGTCGCAGTTCGAGTCGTCCGAAGGAAGGGTATGGGTTAGGCGTAACCCCGATATTAATAAAATTGTTTTAGGGACTTACCTTGCCGCCGGATGGAACACATGGAATTTTTATGCGTATTACGGTATTACCCCTATATATGGCCCGGATGCCAAAAATGAAAAAGGTGTGGATATAAAACTCAATTCCCTTAATATAGGACTTATGTTCTATATACTCTAACTTACAGTCCCGGGAGAAGCCATATAAACCAAAGCCCTATTTGAGGCAGTGCGCCTATAAGGGTGCCTAAAGCAAGTTCTCCCATTGTATGGGCTTTCAATTGCAGCCGTGAAGAAGCGGTAAATCCCATGCACAAAATTAAAAGCGCTATTACATATAAAAACTGAATGTGATAGTAGGCAGAAATACTTGTTACAAAAATGGTAAGGGTGCTTATACCCAGCATGTGCAGGCTGATTTTATAGCGAAACAGGAGGAGCGCAAGCGCTATTAGATTGCTTATAACATAGCCCATAAAGTAATAGTACAGCTCCGGTAGCACTACATCCGAAAAACTGTGTTCTATAAGTATTACCATAAACATGGCGTGGAAGGCTAATGGTAGTTTACGCTCTTTTTTATCAAGCATCATCTTAGACTTGATAAGGCCAAGCGAGTTAAGCAGGTAATATAAGGATATGGGTAATAATAATGTAAGGATTAGGACCTGTATAAAAATAAGGTAAACTTCGTGCTCATAAAAAAAATTACGTGTTACGAAAAAATAAAAAAGTGTTGCATATACCGGTATAAAAAGCGGATGGAAAATATAGGAAAAAGCAGGAAGTATCTTTTTCATTTTAAATTTTCTTTCTCATCCTTGCAACAGGTATATCCAGCTGCTCCCTGTATTTGGCAATAGTTCTGCGGGCAATAGGGTAGCCTTTTTCTTTTAATATATCGGCAAGCTTATCATCCGGAAGTGGTTTTCTTTTGTCTTCCTCGTCTATTACGTTTTGCAGTATCTTTTTTATCTCAATGGTAGAAACATCCTCTCCCTGATCGTTTTTCATAGCTTCAGAAAAGAATTCCTTAATAAGCTTAGTGCCATAAGGCGTTTCTACATATTTGCTGTTTGCAACACGTGATACGGTAGAAATATCCAGCCCTACCATATCGGCAATGTCTTTAAGTATCATGGGTTTCAGCTTGGCCTCATCACCGTCCAGAAAATACTCCTGCTGATAATGCATAATGGCATTCATAGTTACATACAGGGTTTCCTGCCGCTGTTTTATAGCATCTATAAACCATTTTGCCGAATCCAGTTTCTGTTTAATAAACTGTACTGCATCTTTTTGAGAAGATTTATCCTTTGAGTCCTTATAGCTTTGAAGCATCTCCTGATAATCTTTAGAAACGTGCAATTCCGGGGCGTTTCTTCCGTTAAGCGAAAGTTCCAGCTCTCCATCTACTATCCTAATGGAAAAATCCGGTACAACATGCTCCACAATTTTATTACTGCTGTCATAAGAACCTCCCGGCTTGGGGTTAAGCTTTTCAATCTCGTCTATAGCTTTGCGAAGCTGGTCTTGTTTGATGTCGTATTTTTGGAGAAGCTTGTCATAATGCTTTTTGGTAAAAGCATCAAACTGATTTTCCAATATATCTATAGCAAGGTCTATAGGTTCTGTAGGGGTTTTGTGCTTTAACTGTAATAACAGGCACTCCTGCAGGTCGCGTGCACCTACACCGGCAGGCTCTAACTGATGGATAATATGTAATATGTTTTCTACGGTTTTTTCGTCGGTATAAATACCTTGTGTAAAAGCCATATCGTCTACAATATCGCTAATGCTCCTACGGATGTACCCTGTGTCATCAATACTTCCTACAAGGAACTCTGCAATTTCCCTTTCGCTATCATCAAGTATAAACGTATTTAGCTGGTCCACCAGGCTTTGGTGAAAACTTACAGGTGCAGCATAAGGCATTGTCCTTTCCTCATCATCGTCACTGTAATTGTTTGCCTGTAGTTTATAGTTGGGTATTTCGTCGTCGCTAAGGTATTCGTCTATGTTTATGTCGTCAGCCTCAATTCTGTCGTTGTCATAGTCGTCATACTCATCATAGTCGTCATTGCTAAACTCATCAGCCTCATATTCTTCCTTGCCAGTTTCAAGGGCGGGATTTTCAACCATTTCTTCTTTAAGGCGTTGCTCAAATGCCTGCGTAGGGAGCTGGATCAGCTTCATCAGCTGAATTTGCTGAGGCGATAATTTCTGAGATAATTTTAATTGTAAATTCTGTTTGAGCATAGTAAAAACTAAGTGTTTTAGTAGATATAAAAATACAAAAAACACCTGTTAATACTGCATGTTTTTAGATAAAATTAATAATAGTAAAAAATGAGGTATAATTTTTGATGTACGTATTTTAGATTTTAGTAGTTTAACAAACAAAAAGGCATTGTAAATTTTACAATGCCTTATTT
>CAMPIZ010000001.1 GCA_946886675.1 uncultured Flavobacterium sp. | reverse complement strand
AGCTATACCAACCTAAAAATGATGTGGTTGCTTAGAAAGTTTGTAAAAAAAACATTTTTTCCTAATTTGGAGAATGGAAATAGTCAGACACCCAGTCTGTTTTTGTTTGATAGATAGTATATCAAACCGTGCTAATATGCTATAGCCCTACACAGTATTAATATTTTGGTTTTTTCTTTTATACCCGCCAGGCGTCATGCCGGTCAGTTTTTTAAAAATTCGCGAAAAGTAAGGTAGGTTTTCAAAGCCAGTTTCTTTAGCTATATCAATATACGGCATATTGGTGGTTGTAATCAGGTATTGAGCCCGTTCAATGCGTTTATCATTAATATAGGAGAGAGGCCGCTCGCCTGTGTATTGATAAAATAACCTGGAAAAATAGTCAGGATGTTGATTCGCCCTCTCTGATAACAATCTGACGGTGAGATTTTGGCGAAGGTTAACCTGAATATAACTAATGGCGTCTAGAATTTTTGAAGGGATAGAACTGAGCTTATTCTGTTCGAAGGTTTCAGGCGTCAGGAACCTTGAGGCTAATTGCAAGATAATGCCTTGGGTCTCCATAAATACCGACATGCTTTGCATACTGTTTAGTTCCTGATATTCCTTATAGTAAATATTTTTTTCATAGACCTTAGGATTATTAGACCGGTTAATGCTCCGGCCGGGATTGATGCCAAGAATTCTTTTAAAGTTTTGGATGTCTAACAAACTTGCCTTTAGTTTCATTATTGACCTGTTATTATAGAACAACGAGATGCCATCAGACGATTCTTCAAAAATTTGTATAAAGTATTGACCTAAATAGTTTGAACAGTGTAGGTTACATAAAGTAAAACTGGGTATCAGGTACATATAGCCCGGCTCTAGTTTTACTGTGCTTTCTGAATTTGAAACATGCCCTTCTCCCTCGTCTATCAGATATAATCGGTAATACGGGCTTACTATGTTGGTATAATTCCATTTGTTGTCCAGCTTGACATAGTCAACATGTAAAAGAGAAAAAGAGTGCTTTAGAATCCTTCGGCTCATATAAACTGGTTTGTGATTGTAAAGTTAATATAATTGTCTGATTTGTGTTGTTTTCATAAAAAGTAGGGTGAGGGTATTTTGTTATTTGAATATGGTTTATTGTAACATAATCAGTTAGTTATCTTTAATTTATTGATTTGTAAATTCTTCTCTCTTTAATATTTTAGTTGTAATGTCGTATAAATGTCGGATTTGTATAAAATAAAGTCTGTTTGGTGTAATTCAGCGTGGTAGAGTTTATTTAGTTTTGTTTATGCGAATAGCCTTTCCGATCAGCAGTAAGATATTTGCCCAACCCTTTATAAGCCAATAAATAAATGGACCTTACTATAAGTTCAACTGCTATCGAAATTGTCGCTAGTCGAAATCGTCTGATGTTTTATCGACTGCAGCCAGCACCGCATTTTCATACACATCCATACACCCAAATTTGAATACAAAAATGAGATACAGTTTAGCGCTGGACCTGAAGGACGACCTGGCCTTAATTGAGGAGTACGAGCAATGGCATAAAAATGTGTGGCCAGAAATAATGGCGGGAATTAAGGCGGCCGGCATCTCTGAAATGGAAATATATCGAACGGGTAATCGCCTTTTTATGATCATGGAGACTAAGGATTATTTTGATTTTGAACGAAAGAAAATTATGGATAGCGCCAATCCTAAAGTCCAAGAATGGGAGACATTAATGTCGAAATTTCAACAGCCTATACCCTCTGCTAAGCCTGGAGAAAAATGGGTGGTAATGGATAGAATATTTCAATTATAAAAGATAGTGAATAGCCTTGCAAGGGTGCTTTACACCAGGGGGGCTATGAAAATTAAGTAACAAACCACAAATCATTCGAAACTTAGTATGAAAAAAATCTTTGTAATTCCAGTAGCCGCGGTTGTTTTTTTAATCCAATTTGGGGCAAGCGCTCAACCAGGAGCTAAACCGACTCTGGTTCCGCCCATTCCTGGGGGTCTGCCGAAAGAGCCTGTCAACAGTGTAAGGATGGGCGATTGGAAGACCTTCCCGGAAATGAAGCTGGATATTCCGATAGCATCCGGGCCTTTCGAACCGACCTGGGAATCCATTGAGAAAAACTACCCTGGCGAGCCGTCCTGGCTTCGCGACGCAAAGTTTGGTATATGGGTTCATTTTGGTCCTCAGGCTGCTGGTGAAAGCGGCGACTGGTATGCCCGTAAACTGTATTCTCCAGGAAAAAAAGCTTATGAGAATCATCTGAAGAGATACGGACATCCCTCTGAAGTTGGCTATAAAGAGGTTTTGCGAGACTGGAATCCAAGCAAGCTGGATCCCGCAAAACTTACGAAAATATATCAGGACGCAGGAGCACGTTTTCTTATGATCCAGGGCGTGCATCATGACAATTATGATATGTGGAACTCCCGTTATCAACCATGGAATTCAGTGAACATGGGGCCCAAACGCGACCTGATAGGCGAGTGGGAAAAGGCTGCACGCGCTACGGGTATACACTTCGGCGTAACTTTTCATCACGAATATACATGGTGGTGGTGGCAAACCGCATTTGGCAGTGATAAAGAAGGAAACAAAAAAGGTGTTCCTTACGATGGCAACCTCAGCCTGGCCGATGGTAAAGGTAAGTGGTGGGAAGGCTATGATCCCCGCTTGCTTTACGGTATTGACCTCCGCGAATATAAAGGCGTTGAAGAAAAGGCTAATTCTGAATGGTCGCCACCCCCGGCAGGGATATTTTCAAAACATCTACCTTATGCAAAATGGTACGCCACTCAATGGGCCCTGCGAATGATGGATGTTGTAGAAAATTATAATCCCGATTTTATTTACACGGACGGCACAGTGCAGGGGCCTTTTACCGGAGATGGTACCGGCACCGGATTAAAGGCCGATGCCATGCCGCGTGTTATGGCAGACTATTATAATCGGACGCTACAGCGCCGGGGCAAAGTAAATACATTCAGCATAGTAAAGTTTCGGCACAAAACGAATGGAACAGTGAACACTGAGGAATTCGGAGTTCCGGCGGATATTAAAACCGATCAACCCTGGATTGCAGAAGCACCGGTTGGAGATTGGTTTTATGCTCCAAACTTCACCTACGACCCCGGGATGATGATCCGCTACGTTATTGAGGCTATAGCACGCGACGGAAATGCGGCACTATCTATTCCAATTTTGCCCGATGGGTCACTCGAGCCTGCTTGCGAGAAAATGTTGAAGCACGTTGGAGTGTGGATGCGCCGAAACGGTGAAGCGGTATATGGAAGTCGTGCCTGGGCAATTCCCGGAGAAGGTGAAATGATTAACGGTAAATTAAAAATGCTTCCCGGAAGTAAATTGGAACGTCGCCATGCAGATTTTAAGTTTAGTGCGCAGGACTTCCGTTTTACAGTCGGCAAAAACGGCGCTCTCTACGCGTTTTGTATGACTGCACCAGCACCAGGAACAAGGCTAAAGATTAGTTCTCTGGGTAAGAACGCAAAATACCTGGGCAAATCGGTTAAAACGGTTAAGCTTCTGGGGCATACAGGCAAATTGAAATGGAAACAGATAGCAGACGGACTTGAAGTTATTTGTCCCAAGAAAATGCCGTTTGAAACAGCTATAGTCTTTAAAGTTGAGTAAAAATAGAGGACTTCGAAAGCCTGGTGAGCCGTTCTACGAGAATCAGTTTAAAATGATCCATTTACGCTACCAGTTACTGCCTACACTTATTCTCTTGCAGGGGCGGTTAAGATTGAAGTGTTTCCGGCTTCGCCACTAGCTATTTTAAAGAGGATCTGCAATTCGTCTCAATATAATTGAGAGGTGCGTCGGTGTGTTTTAAGATATTTAAATATAAAAAACAATGATCTACGGGAGTATTGAATTAATGTTTTTATGTCATATAGGGTTAATCCAATATATTTAAGCCAATACAAATGCAAAATAGCATAAAAAGAGTCGCCTTATTTCTGCTGATGTTGTTCAGTTTATCAAATTGTATCTACGCACAGTTGATCACTTACGACGCTCCAGGCGGAAGTGCTTTAAATACTGATTTTACAGTAAAGGTGAGACAAAAAGGAAAGACCTGGCAATCTATAGCTACCTATCTGGCCACTGTAGCCAGGATGGAAGACGGTAGAAAGATGTCTGAAAAAACTTCGTTTGCATATTTTGATTTTTCGGGCGAAGTTGAAGTATCGGTAAGCTATAATAAAGGAAAGGTTAATTCAGCACTGGTAAGGCCGCTTTCAGAAGGAAGCGCCCGAGTGAAGGGAAATTCCATAATATTTTCGTTATCCCGCCCGGGAAATTTCTCTATTGAGGTGAATGGAGATGTCTTTCACAACCTTCATCTATTTGCCAACCCATTAGAAACATACAATCCTTTGGCATCCGATACCAGTGTAATATATTACGGACCTGGAATTCACAAAGTTGGTATGGTCAACCTTAAATCAAACCAGACGGTATATATAGCCGGCGGGGCACAGGTAAACGGCAGCTTCAAAATGAATCGTGTTCAAAATGTAAGGATATTCGGACGTGGTGTCATTTTTCATCCGGAAGGACCTTTAGATATGGTTTTTAGCCGGAATATACATATCGAGGGAGTTATCATGGCAAACACCCTTCGTAATACTGCAAATATTGCAGAAAGTGACAGCATAAATATAAAAAATCTAAAATCGTTCAGTGATGCAAGATGGGGCGACGGCATTGATATATACTGCAGCTCGAACGTTCTGATAGACGGGGTATTTATGCGAAATTCAGACGACTGTATCGCTATTTATGGGCACAGAGGCCGTTATTACGGGAATGTTAAAAACGTAATTGTTCAAAATTCGACTTTGTGGGCCGACGTTGCTCATCCTATTTTTATCGGCACACACGGAGATCCCGCGCATCCTGACACATTGAGCAATATAAAGTTTACCAATATTGACATTCTCGACCACAATGAGGCACAACTGGATTACCAGGGCTGTATGGCAATCAATGCCGGGGATGCTAACTTTGTGAAGGATGTAAGATTCGAAAATATACGGATAGGGAACATCCGGCGGGGACAACTAGTAAATTTGCGTGTAATGTACAACCGTAAATACAATACTGCGCCGGGAAGGGGGATAGCGAACATCTATTTTAAGGATATTTCTTATACCGGAAATAATGCCAACCTTGCGGTATTTACCGGATATGATGAGGCGAGAGGGATCAGAAACATAATATTTGAGAATCTTAAAATAAACGGGAAAGTTATTTCAGACGATATGCCGGATAAACCCGGATGGTATAAAACGGGCGACATGGCAAATATTTTTGTAGGGGAACATGTAGAGGGGCTCAACTTTATTAAATCAAAAAATCCGTAATCCTGGAAGAATAATTACAACTTTCATACGAAATGAATATTTACCCGCTTAACTTTGAGGTGTATCAGAGCAATTATAAAACAAACTCTAGCATGTCGCTTAAATAACTGGCGCCTTCATAGTAAATAGTATACACCCGCACACACATCTTATATTTAAAGAATGAGAATACATTTATCTGTTTTGTTGAGCTTTGGCTTTTTTGTTTCAATGGCTCAACAACCGTTAAAATTATGGTACACACAGCCTGCCCAGAAATGGGTTGAAGCCCTGCCTCTCGGAAACGGCAAAATAGGGGCGATGGTATTTGGGGGCCTGGAACAAGAGTTAATTCAATTAAACGAATCGACTCTTTGGAGCGGCGGTCCGGTAAAATCCAATGTAAATCCCGAGGCTCCTGAGTACCTGACTCAAGTTCGCGAGGCTCTGCTCAAGAAAAAAGACTACGATACGGCAGACAAGCTTACGCGAAAAATTCAGGGAATGTATTCCCAGTCTTATCTTCCTTTAGGTGATTTGGTTATTAAACAGGATTTTAAAGGCGCAAAAGCAAGCGCTTATTATCGTGACCTTAATATTGAGAACGCAGTTGCGACTACAAAATTTACTGTAAACGGAGTAGAGTATGTTCGGGAGATATTCATATCGGCTCCTGATAATATTCTGGTGCTTCGTATAAAGGCAAGTAGAAAAGGAGCTTTAAATCTTTCTTTTTATTCTTCCAGCCTGTTGAAACATTCTATTTCTTCGAAAGATAATAATCAGCTTATTGTTAGCGGAAAAGCGCCTGCTAATGTAAACCCGAGTTATTATAACCCAAAAGGCAAGCCGGCAATTGTTTATGAGGATACCACCGGCTGCAACGGTATGCGTTTCCAATATAGACTGAAAGCAAGCAGTAAAGACGGTCAGATAAAAATGATGGCAGATACTGCTATTGAGGTAAAAAATGCAACCGAAGTTTTGTTATACCTTGCTGCAGCTACTAGTTTTAATGGATTTGATAAGTGCCCGGATAAAAATGGAAAGAATGAAAAGCAAATAGCAGAAGCCATAATCTCCAAAGTATCTAAAAAGTCTTTCAGCCAATTGTCCTCTTCCCATAAAGCAGATTACAAGAAATATTTTGACAGGTTGAAATTCAATTTGACGGATACTGCGTCCAATAATAGTAATTCAAAACTTCCTTCAGATAAACGACTTAAGGGATATTCTGATGGAGCGTACGATCCGGGCTTGGAGGCCTTGTATTTCCAATTCGGGAGATATCTTTTGATATCCTGCTCTCGTCCCGGCAGTCCGCCTGCCAACCTTCAGGGTATCTGGAATCAGGAGTTACGGGCTCCATGGAGCTCCAATTATACGATCAATATTAACACTGAAATGAATTACTGGCCTGCCGAGGTCACTAATCTTTCAGAAATGCACCAACCCTTGCTGGATTGGCTATCGGATCTCGCAAAAACCGGCGATGTTACAGCACGCGAATTCTACGGAGCGCGTGGATGGGTGGCTCATCATAACTCCGATCTTTGGGCGATAAGCAATCCGGTCGGAGATAAAGGGGCGGGAGATCCTGTTTGGGCCAACTGGGCAATGGGAGGAGCGTGGCTCACTCAACATCTATATGAGCATTATCGATTTACGAATGACAAGAAATTTCTTGCAGAGAAAGCCTATCCATTAATGAAAGGCGCTGCAGAATTCATGCTCGACTGGCTGATTGAAGATAATGGCGGCCGTCTTATTACTGCACCTTCGACTACGCCGGAAATAAGTTTAAAGATAAAAACGGCAAGTTTCAAGGAGTTGCCGTGGCGACAACCATGGATATGTCAATTATCCGCGACTTGTTTACTAACTGTATCGAGGCCTCCCAGATCTTGGGATCGGATGAAGTATTTCGTTCTCTGCTGATTGCTAAACGAAGTAAACTCTACCCGCTTAAGATAGGCTCCAAAGGGCAGTTGCTGGAGTGGCAGGAAGAATTTGAAGAGCAAGACCCAGAACACCGTCATGTTTCTCATCTGTTCGGATTGCATCCCGGCAGGGAAATCACTCCGCTCACGCCAACATTCTTCGATGCTGCCAAAAAAACACTTGAGATCCGCGGCGATGGAGGAACAGGGTGGAGCAAAGGCTGGAAGATCAACTGGTGGGCACGTCTTCAGGATGGTGATCATGCATATCGTTTGATCAGACAATTGTTGAATTATGTTGAAGTAACCACTGGTAGTGTAAAAGGTGGAGGGACTTATCCGAATTTCTTTGATGCGCATCCTCCTTTTCAGATTGACGGTAACTTTGCTGGAACAGCCGGAATGGCAGAGCTGCTTGTGCAAAGTCATCTAGACTATATACATTTATTACCTGCCCTTCCTTCTGCCTGGTCTTCTGGCCGGATTAAGGGATTGCGAGCAAGAGGCGGAGTCGAATTAAGTCTCGACTGGAAACATGGTAAACTTACTAATTGCAGTTTGTGGTCAGCTTCAGGTGGCAAATGTGTGATTCGGACAAGCGTTCCTGTGAATGTTGCCGGTCTAAATTTAACCTCTCGAAAAGTAGAGGGGGGATATCAGCTTACACTAAACACTATTAAAGGGAAAAGATACCAATTGTCGGCTTTCTGATCGTGTCGATGTATGAATTATTGAGTTAAAGAGCCAGAATGTCAATTAATATTATTTATAACTTCACCCAAAAGTGGTTTATGAAACAACTAATAAACAAATTCTAACAATTACAGGTCTTTTGTTTTCATTTAAAGTTTCAGCCCAATCCTTGAATACTTTTGAAAGCAAATCGTAAGGATTTCAAGAATCTTAATTTAGGCAAAGCCTGAGTAGTTAATACTCGAAAAGGCAGATACTGTGCTTATCATGAATGATGACGCAAACAAAACAGCTGATTATGCCGTTAAAAGGTTTGAAATATACAGAATTGTTGACACCGGTTAATGGAATGGTTTGCCGTGAAAGTACTGGCTGTTTTCTTGTATATTGTCAAAAATAACATGTAATATATTTTCGCGTTTATAAGGCATATAGATCTCTTTTTTCGTCATAATAATAGAATGGAAACACACGAACAAGATTTTGAAGAGAACGAGCCTCTGCCAATCAAGTTCAGTTCCAAAGCTGTATCGGAAGAAGAAATAAAGAAAAACTGGGAAGCGATTCAAAAAGCAATACTGGAAATTGAGGAGGAAAAGTTAAACGTTAAGAATATCAAATAATTACCACAAATGTTTTGCTCCCCAGCAAAAGAAAATGCTTCTGCTGATGAAATTCCTTAACGGTTAAAGAATAAGTCAAATTGTTGTATTGTAATCACCGCAAGGATTTTCCTTAACAACTAATAATTAATAGCTACCAACGCGATACAAATTGCCTCCTGGCTTGTCAACTATTCATTTTGTGATTCTAATGACTTCCCTTTTTGTGCCGCCTTATTAATTCGACTAATCTTATTAATGTAGAAATGCAGAAACCGCCGGGAAATTTTTAAGTCATTTATAAAGCAATTGTAATTCTTGGCAAGAATAGTACTCGTAGTATCCCCTTGACTTAAAAAAGATCCGGGCGGAACTTGAAGCTTATCGAAAATATTAAAGCCCAGCTGATTGAAGAGATAATGAAGATAAAAGGGGCGTGAAAGCTGTTATATTAACGCGTTTTAACATCAAATACTTTGTTTAAAAAACTCACTATATAATTCACAGAAGGCTTAAACCATGGGTCAAATAAAATAAAAGAGTGAGGAGCGTTTTTGAAAGTTTGAACTTCTGAATAGATGTTTTTTTGACTCAGCACTTTTCTGAAATCCTCTCTGCCAGCATGCATTCTATCTACCGAACTATTGAGGAATAGGATGGGAGCTTTTTGGTTCCCAACATGAGTCAGGGGAGAAGCTTCAGTCCATAAAGCTGGGTTTTCCCTTTTAGAATAGCCAAACCAATAAGTTCCGGCCGAGGTTGATCGGCTGTCGTTGCCCTCACCAGACTCTGGATGAACAAATGAGAGCGTTCCATCGATGTCTACAACTGCCTGAACGTTGCTGGAGAATTCTTTATGACATTTATCACCTTCATATTTCGGGTTGTTCACCGTTGCTCCAACAAATGCGGCTAGCTCACCCCCGGCCGAGAATCCAAGCACTGCGATCATGGAAGTGTCTATTCTAAATCTGGAGGCGTTTGCCCGCATCCACCTTAAGGCTGCTTTTATATCGTAAACTGCCGCAGGGTAAAGTGCTTCGGTCGATAATCGATATTCTACAGTGAAACTGGCATATCCTTCCTTTGCCAGATGTTGAGCCAGCGGATAATGCTGGGCACGATTTCCGGTTCGCCAACCACCCCCATGAATAATCAATACAGCCGGCTTTTTTTTACGTCCTTTTGGCAGAAATGCATCGATTTTAAGCTGTCTGTCTGATATTCTACAATAGACCAAATTTCTTTTCTCTTTTACATTTTTAAACTGTTCTTCTTTTACTATCGTGATTTCAGGATGAGTTTTAACAGTACTTTTATAGGCCGAATAGGTGGTGTAACCAGTGTCAGGTTTGTTTGTTATTCCTGATGTGTTTTGAGCCTGTGTATTTTGTAGTATGAGTAAAGCAAGCGTAACCAGAAAGAGTTCTTTCATATAAATCAATTTATCGATAATAAAGGTGCGAATACTTAGGAGAATACAAGAATTTCAGGCTGAAATTTGTAAATACATCGAGTCATTGTAAGCCACTGTCAGATGGATTAGCCTCTATTTTTGCATATAACCCACCGGGTTTGTCTTGTCAAACAAACTTAAATAGTAGCCGTTCTACATGTATAGGACAACGTTATGAAATTGGAAAAATTTTCTTTCGGTATGGGCGATCGCTTTGCGCATCAGGGTGAAGCACAATTAAAAGCCGTTTTAAAAGCTAGAGAACAGGGTGTCAGTATTACTCCGGTATGGAACAAATCTAACCGGGAGCACAAAGCTGTTAAAACATCTCCTGAAGCATTGCGAACAGAAGCGGATGCGGCGGTAAAAGCTTTAGGCTGGACTGATCCATATCGTGTGGATGCCGACCATATCACGTTAACTACTGTAGATGGTTTTATCGAAAGTTCTGATTTTTTCACCTTAGATGTTGCTGATTACATCGGTAAAGCCGCTCCTGATGCGGAGATAAGTGCATTTATAGAACGTCGTAAAAAATATATAGGAAATCTTTTTATACCTGGTATTGATGGGCGATTTGATATTACCGTGGAGATGCTTCGCGACATTGCTAACAAGTTTTTACTGGCAGCTATTGAAGCCGGAAAGCTATATAAGCATATTGCCGCTGCCAAAGGTGATGATAATTTTATTGCGGAGGTTTCTATGGACGAAGTAAACGATCCGCAAACCCCGGTAGAGCTATTCTTTATTTTAAGCGCACTTGCTGATAATGAAATAAAAGCACAAACCATTGCTCCCAAATTTACCGGCCGGTTTAATAAAGGCGTTGATTATGTAGGTGACTTACAGCAGTTTGCCAAGGAGTTTGAAGAAGATATTCTGGTAATAAAACACGCTGTAAAAGAATTTGGCCTGCCGGAAAACTTAAAATTAAGTGTGCACTCCGGAAGCGACAAGTTCTCACTTTATCAACCCATAAGTAAGCTAATCAAGAAACACGATGCCGGAATTCATTTAAAAACAGCAGGTACAACCTGGCTGGAAGAAATGATTGGCCTTGCTGAAGCAGGCAATGAGGCTCTGGAACTTGCCAAGGAAATTTATTCCATTGCCTTAGGTCGTTTTGACGAACTTTGCGGGCCCTACGCAACTGTTATTGATATAAATGAAGGCAAATTGCCTAGCGTAGAAGAGGTAAACGGATGGACCGGTGAGAAATTTGCTAATACGCTTCGCCATAATGAGCAGCATCCCGATTTCAATCCGAACTTTAGACAATTGTTGCATGTTGCATACAAAGTTGCCGCTGAAAATGGTGAGCGTTATTACGCCGCACTAAAAAAATATAATGATGTTGTAGCTGCCCATGTAACCACTAATCTGTACGAGAGGCATATCATTCCCTTGTTTTTAGGTTAAGACTGAACTTATAGGGACGAGACAATACATTTTTAATTTTATTAGGCTGAACGGCCTCAGGGATAAATCAATTCACACCGATATAGATGTGTCAAATTTATCCCTGAAATTAGTTCAGATGCTATTTATTGTTTTCCAAATTCTAATACAACGTAAACTCTACGCGTCTGTTTTTTTGACGTCCTTCATCTGTGGTATTAGTTTCAATCGGCTGACTTTCACCATAACCTGTTGCTTCAATTCTTGATGGATTTGCGCCTTGGCTTACCAGATATGCTTTAACAGATTCTGCTCTGTTTTTTGACAGTTTAAGGTTTGCTGCATCACTGCCTACATTATCAGTATGACCAGCTAATTTTAAACTAAAGTTTTTGGTTGTCAGTAAATCTGCAACACGCTTTAAACTAGGGAGAGAGCTTGAACGAATGGTAGCCTTACCAAAATCAAATTCGAGATTTTTAATGGCCTCCGAAACTATTCTTCGGTCTTCTTCCGTTATCACGATTGTTTTTGTCGGATTGTTTACAGTAACCGTTATAGAACAACCTCCTCCATCAACCTGGGTTCCCGCTGAAGTACCTGGACATTTGTCAAAGTAATCTGAAACCCCGTCTTTATCTTCATCGCTCTTAAATCTGGTCCAGTCAGTGGTCATTTGTTGAAGCTGCGCAGCACTTTTCGCTCGTTCTTCGGCCAATTGATTTTCCAGATCTGTAGTTCGTTTTATATAATCGTACTCTAAAGCAGCCACCGGGTTGTGTGTAGCCAACTGGGGCTTAGATTTGGAACCCAATGCAAACTCCAGTCCCATCGAGGCATAAGAAAATTTATCGTTCTGTGGCCCTGACCAGTGACCGTCAAGATTATCCGAATCAACAAAATTCATGGTATATCCAAGATCTAAATTTACTGAAGGCGACAGGCCTATCTTAAATCCTGCACCCACCGGAAAGAAAACCTCTTCGATGGGGTCACCGGGTTGATATTCTGCTGTTGTACCGGCTGTAGAAGTAATCATGGTTTTGTACGACATCAAACCCGCACCTCCTGTTAGGTAGGGGCTTATCATGCTTTTTCTGTTAAGCCAATAGAAGTTGCCGATGGTAAGATTAGCAGTCAGACTTCCGGCTGCATGGATTTCGGTTTCAAATGATCTCATTGTACTGGTCGAAGTTGTTCCGTTACCAAGTAAATTATCATTATTCGCGTTTAAGTTACCCCTTAAGAAGTTACCCTGAATGCTTAGGTTATGACTTAATTGTTTTTTAATGTATGCACCGAAACCCATGTCAGTTTCCCAGTTTGTAAAATCGTTTTTACCAAAGGGAGCGATCGGAGCCAGTGCGCCTGCATTTATTCCCAGTGACCAGGTACGGAAAGATTTTGCATTGGCAAAAGGTGCGACAGTTTGAGAGTTATTGGTTTCCTGCGCAAAAGTACTGGAAGCTAGAAGGATTGATAATGAGAGTAATGGAAATTTTAAGTGATTGATAATCATAATGAAGGATACGGTTAAGAATAAATCTTGTTAACCGTTCTGTATAGCTAACCCAAAATGAGTGTTTTTGTTCTATTGCTGTGATTTAGGATAATGTGAAATGAGTTGGTATTATTGAAATTGATACCGAAATGGATTTTTTCCAGGTAGATTTTTTGATAAAGCGCAGGTGTAGATATTCAGCATGAATTACCAAACCTGCACTTTTAGTTTTATTTGTTAGCCTGTGAACTTGCCAGCGGAGCTAGCATTTTTACGCCATTAACTTTTACATTTTTAAATTTCAAGCCTTTCACATCGCCCAATTTGAAATCTGTCGTTTTTAAAGTTAGGTCAGCGTTTTTGATGTAGATATCCATGATTTCAGTCTTAGAATGCCCGGAAATTTCGCCGAAAGAATTAGCGGATCCGCGAATATTTGAAATCTTCACATTTCGAACCAAAGCTTTTGGCGGTTCCTGACCCTTTAGGTCGAAGTACTGAGTCCAGGGTGAAACTTTAAAGATGACCCCTCCATTTTCCATTGTAATATCGCTCATACGAACTTTTTCGTATTGCTGCGGGGTGTCCGGACGCAATTTTAAGCGTAGCACAGTCGGTCCCCGAGTAATACAGCGTTTCACCTCCACGTCGCGTACCAGAGTGGCCTCGCTACCGAAGGTTACAATTCCTCCGCCTGCTTCAAAAATGCAGTCTTCAATCAGCACTCTCTCTACAGCTGGGCTATCCTTATCTTGCATAGCAAAAGGACCTTTTGAGCCTTTTAGCGCAATACAGTCGTCGCCAACAGAAAAAGAGCATCCGCGAATTATAATATCCTGCGAACTGTCTATATCAATACCGTCCGAGCTGGGGCCACGATTTGGAACAGCTCCAGATGGGGCCTGGAAGCGGCATTTTTCAACTGTAACTTGCTGGCATCTGTAGATATGCAGATTCCAAAAACCCGAGTTGAGAAAAAGCAAACCGCTTATTTTTACATCCTTAGAATTTTGGATTAACATAAGTCTGGGCCGTTCTACATCTAAGTTTTTGGTGCCTTTAACAGCGTTGCGGGTGTCATAAAATAATTTATAAAAAGGCTCTCCGCTGCCGTCAAGCGTACCCGGTCCGCTAATGCGAAGATGATCAACATGATCCCCATTAATTAAAGCTGCACGCCACGGTTCGAAATGACCTTCAATGCGCGTGTTTATCTTTTGATAGTCGTTGATGTCTGTTGAGCCTTTAAGCACTGCATCTTGCTCTAATTCTATATTTACTCCGGGCTTAAGAAAAAGGGATCCGCTTAAAAATATGCCTTTGGGTATTAACAGGGTGCCGCCGCCGTTTTTTGCGCACTCGTCGATTACCGCTTGGATGGCTTTGCTGTTCAGGGTTTTTCCATCCCCAACTGCACCGCGCTCAGCGATGTTATAGCGCTTTTCAATGGCAGGATTTACAGAAAAAGTTTTAAGGTTTTTGTCTGGCTTTGCATCAGCGCCTGTTACCAGGAAGAATGATAAAGCCTGAAGCACAATTAACAGATTAAATTTCATGCTGTGTATTTATTGGTTGTCTATTTATAGAACTTGCTGGCGCAAATATGCTGTTCAAATATTTATTGGGGGCAGGTGTAGGGGATTGTTGCTGTAACATTTTAATTGCAATTGATCTCCGTTATATATATAAGATTTACCAGTCAGGATTTCCATCGCAGCGTTTCGGGGTTTTAAATTAGGACGGCAACTAAGAACCACCATAGTAGCGGCCCGGTATGGAAAAAAAAGGAGGAAGCCTCAGTGATTTATTAGCGCCACCTTCAGTTTTTTATTGAAGAAAGATAGAGTTGGTTTTTAGAAATTATTTATTCTTATCCGCGTAAGCGAAAACCTTTTGTAAAAGTGACGATGCTCTATATGAATTGTTTTTTCGAATTTTTAATTCCTCCTCGGCAATTTCATGAAATAAACCTGCCAACGCTTTTTGAGTGACATAATCATTCAGATCTGTATTGATCTTGCCCGTCATCGGAATTTTGTTGTATTGACTGGTGGCTGTTGTCCAATATTTAGTTGCACCGGCTTTATCCAGATTAGACTGGATAATAGGTTTGAATTTTTCACTAAGCTGTGATGTGGTTGTAGTTTTGAAGTATTGAGTTGCTGCGTCCTGATCTTTTGCCAGAAGAATATTTCTCGCATCTTTGAACGTCATTTGTTTTATCGATGACATGAATATAGGCAAAGCCTCTTTTGCAGCTTCTTCGGCAGCACGATTTAAGCTTTTGATAACATTATCACACATATCATTAAATCCTAAGCCTCTTAACGTTTTTTCGGCCTTTTGTGCCTCAGCCGGAAAAATAATTTTAACAGAAGGATTATTTAAGAATCCATTAACGGCCGAAAGGCGAGAGGTGCCGTTTGAAACCCCTGTTTGTAGTGCTTCTTTTATTCCTGATCCTATCTCTTCAACCGAAGGTTGTCCGGCTTGAGAAGCCGGTATTTGCTTCAGAATGGAGGGGACCTTTATCTGTGCATTGAGACTCTGGAATCCCAGAGTCATTAACAGGAGTGTGACGGATTTTATTCTAATCATCATATTTTCTCAGGGTAATGTCGCTTATTTTAAGATGAGTGGGAGCCAGTCATAAAAAGCTCCAAGTTGCTATTATTCACAATTAATTGGTTGGTAGTCGATTGAGAACTTTGAATCTTTGCCCAATTTTTGTCTTCCTGTTTTTTCATCGATATCAAAGCTTCGTTGATACAGTTTGTTTGATGAAAGTTTGAATTCAACTGAAAGCGTATCCCTTACACCTTCTTGCATAAAATACCAGAGAACTTTGATGGTGTCCCCATTTTTCTGTCCTTTAATCGTTCCGGTCCGTGAGTCCTTTTCGTGAGGAATAGTGTTGAAAACCCCTGTAACCTCGTTATTTTGAATCAAAAAGCTGACTGTGGCTGTATCTTGTTTTGATGATCCCTCCACTCGCTGAAAACATAGCCTTGAAGATTGAGCGATTGCAGACGTGTCTTTTACAATATGAGTTTGTGGCTTATTCCTTTGACAGGATACCAGCGATAAAATGCACAGAAGTGATAGAAGCGTTTTCATAATTGATTTTCCGAAAACCGGAATTTACAATTAATAGGTAGTATTTAATCTTAAAATGTCAATTAAATTCCAGCTACTATCTTGAAACGTGCTGCTTAAAAATAACATTTCGGCCCTTCGCGCCTTTTAGAACTCAGCATAAAGCCGATAGAGATTTCATGCGAGCCATAATTGTAGTTCCGTAGCTTGGATAGCGAATAATCGAATGCATAACCTATCCGCAAATTTTCATTTATGAAAAAATCCCCAATTACACCCAATCCATTTTTCTTCTGCAAATCATCATACAAAAATTCCTTTTTGTATGTTTTAACGGCAGTGCGATAAAAACCACCCACCCAGAATCTGTCGTATAATAAAGTAAAGGCATTTATATCCAAACTGGTGTACGTCTGTTCATCATCTTTCAGCAAAATGGTTGGCTTAAGTTTTACATCGTCATTCAATGTAAATAACGCACCCGCTGTGAAATAATAATGACGGTTAATTTTAGGAAGGAGAACATTTTGAGAACGGTTTCTAGCCTGAAAGTAACTAGCAATCAGGTTATCGGCTGATAAGCCAGCAAAAAAACGTGGGGTGGAGTAGAAGATTCCCGCTCTTGCATCAGGGAAAGATTCGGTAGGTTTTCCAAATGGAACATATTGATCGACATCATTTGCGGTAAGCAGATCACCATCAATTCCCTGTTGTACAATACCTGCGCCCAAACCAAAACTCAGTCTCGAAAACTCTGAGTCGCCTACCTGAATTCTGTATGCATAATTTGCATAAGCAGAAAAATTACTCTGTGCTCCGGTAAAATCATTTGAGAGTAGTATTCCGAGACCCACGTTTCCTTCGTTAAGAACCATATCTCCGGCGAGTGACATCGTCTGTGGTGCACCTTCGAATCCTGTCCATTGTGAGCGATAAAAAGTATGGATGTTTGCCTGCTCTTTATATCCCGCATAAGCAGGATTAATATATAAGCCATTAAACATGTACTGGCTAAATTGAGCATCTTGTTGAGCACTTACTATTAATGTGTTCGCAAATAGTAGTAATAATAAGAGTGTTTTTTTCATGAGAGAATATTTTATTAATTTAGAAGAAATGACTATGATGCGTTTTTACGCCATGATTTATTTCATTTTTTTAAATTATTGAGCTTTTGATCTTAACAGGGTAATGTAACCTTTATAGACTTTCCAGGTTCCGCTTACGTTTTTTACCTTTAATACATAGAAGTAAGTGCCTTCGTCCAATCCATTTCCTTCCCAGGTATTCTCGTAATTTTTCTTTTCGTAAACGGTATTTCCCCAACGGTTGATTATAGAAATTTCATTTTCCGGATATATATTAAGTCCGCGGATTTCGAATGTTTCGTTGACACCGTCGCCGTTTGGAGTGAATACATTTGGAATCACTAAATCTTTCTCAACTGCCTGTATCACTAAGCTTACTGTAGCTTCATCACAAGCCCCGGCTGGATCACACGCTTTGTATGTAAATTCATCATTGCCCGTGTAGTCTTTGTCGGGAGTGTAAGTAAAGCTTCCGTCTGAGTTTATACGGATCTGACCATGAATAGGTTGCGCTATAATTGTATAAGTTAGCGGATCGGAATTAGGATCAGTATCGTTTTTGTTAACAGCATCAGTTAAGATTTGATTCTCCTTCAACGTGAAGTTATCATCATTAGCTACCGGAGATTCATTTACGGGCAATACATTTATAGTTGCAGTGGCATTCGCACACAATCCCATAGGATCACAAGCTTTATAAACAAACTTTACCTGGCCAATAAATCCTTGTGCAGGGATATAATTGAATGTTCCGTTCGCCTGGAGGGTTAGGTTACCTCTGGTAGGCAATGAAACTATCGAGAAGCTAAGAACATCGCCATTCGGATCACTGTCATTTTGCGAAATATTGCCATCAACCGGGTTGTTCTTAAGAGTAGTATAGATGTCGTCAACCAGAGCCGGCGGATAATTTACTGCGTTAATTGTAATACTTGCTGTCGCTGTTGCACATAAGCTTTGAGAATCACAAGCTCGGTAATTAAATGTGGTGGTACCAACCCAACCTGCATTTGGAGTGAAGGTAAAGCTACCATTTGAGTTAAAATTTATCTGTCCGTTTAGAGGTTGGGTTGCCAGGGTAAACGTTAATGCATCGCCATCAGGGTCTGTGTCATTTGTAGCTACCGTGCCGGTTAACGAGATGTCTCTATTGCCGTTAAATGTATCGTCAAGTGCAACCGGGGTACAGTTACCCGGAAGGATTGTACCTGATAAAGATAAAGTACAACCTTTTGAATCAGTCACCAAAACCTGGTAATTTCCGGCTACGACATTCATTAGAGCCGCTTGATTTAATAAGGTATTGTTATTCCACTTATAGGTGTAGGGTGCTACTCCTCCGGTAATCGAAGCAGTAATAGAGCCGTCAGCAGTGTTTTTGCAAATAGTTTTGCTTGTCTGAAGAGCTCCTGCTAATTTACTATTTTGAAGAATAGTTATAGTTTCATTCATTTTACAGCCATTTGCATCCGTAATGGTGACTGTGTACGTACCCGCCAATAAGTTTGTTACGTTAAATCCAGTTTGAGCCGGAGAAGTGTTCCATGAGTGAGAGTAGGGAGCAGTTCCTCCTGAAACGGATACCGACGCAGTGCCTGTAGCAGAGCCAAAACATTCAACATCAGTTTTAACGACGGTGGCAGATAAACCAGCTGTCGGTCCAGCGATATTTAGTGGCAGAATTGTTGTGCAACCCTTCGCATCTTTAACGGTAATGGTGTAGCTTCCTTTTATTAAGCCGGAAAATGTTCCGCTTGACTGGAAGATACTACCATCTATACTATAAGTGTACGGAGCAGTTCCATTTGATGCTGCAATACTGGCTGATCCGGTAGCATCCGAAAAACAAAGAACAGGACTTTGACTAACTATGGAGGCTGTTAAAGCAGCAGGCTCGCCGACGGTAACAGAATTCGTTAAAGTAGAGCAGTTGTCTGATACAATTAAAGTGTAGATTCCGGCCGGTAAATTGTTAAGGGATGCTGTAGTTCCTACAACAGTACCAGAAGCATTTTTCCAACTGTAATTTACTGCACCCAAGGCATTAGTCACAGTACCTGCGGTTACACTTCCTGTTGAAGAGCCATAACACGAAACATCGGTTTTAGTAGAGGGAGCAAGCGCTAAAGCTGTAGGTTCTCCGATGGTAACTGCATTGGATTGTGCAGAACAATTGTCTGTCACCGTTAAGGTATAGTTTCCTGCGGGTAAGTTATTTACAGTTGCAGTAGTTCCTACAACAATTCCTGAGGCATTTTTCCAGCTGTAATTGATCGCGCCAACAGCGTTAGTCACTGTTCCTGCGGTTACACTTCCTGTTGAAGAAGCATTACATAAAGCGTCCGATTTAGAAGAGGCGGCAAGCGCTAAAGCAGCAGGTGCTGTGATAGTAACTGCATTTGTAAGAGTAGAGCAGTTGTCTGCTACGGTTAATATGTAGTTTCCTGCAGGCAAGTTGCTTACCGTAGCAGTAGTTCCTACAACGGTACCTGAAGAATTTTTCCAGCTATAACTGATTGGCCCGATAGCGTTGGTTACGGCTCCGGCAGTTACACTTCCGGTTGAAGTAGCGTAACATAAGGCATCCGTTTTAGAAGAAGGAGCAAGCGCTAAAGCAGCAGGTTCTGCGATAGTCACTGAATTGCTTAAGCTGGAGCAGTTGTCTGTTACCGTTAATGTATAAGTCCCGGCAGGAAGGTTGTTTATCGAAGGCGTAGTCCCTACAACAGTACCTGAAGCATTCTTCCAGCTGTAACTAAGAGTGCCCAGTGCGTTTGTTACCGCACCTGCGGTCACACTTCCTGTTGAAGCAGCATTACATAAAGCATCGGTTTTGGAAGACGCAGCGAGGGTTAAAGCGGCTGGCTCGGCAATAGTAACTGTATTTGTCAGAGTAGAGCAGTTATCGCTTATGGTTAAAGTATACGTTCCTGCAGGAAGATTATTCACCGTAGCGGAAGTTCCTACCACAGTACCAGAAGCATTTTTCCAGCTGTAGTTGATTGTACCGACAGCGTTGATTACAGCTCCGGCAGATACACTTCCTGTTGAAGCAGCATTACATAAAGCATCTGTTTTAGAAGAAGGCGCAAGCGCTAAAGCAGCAGGTTCTTCGATAGTAACCGAATTGCTTACAGTGGAGCAGTTGTCTGTTACGGTTAAGGTATAAGTGCCGGCGGGAAGGTTGTTTACCGCAGCGGTAGTTCCCACCACGATACCCGCAGCATTTTTCCAGCCGTAGCTTATAGTACCTAATACATTTGTTACGGCACCAGCAGTTACGCTTCCTGTTGAGGTGGCGTTGCAGGTCGCATCTGTTTTAGAAGAAGGCGCGAGCGCTAAAGCAGCAGGCTCAGTAACGGTAACTGAATTTGATCGGGTAGAGCAGTTGTCGCTTACGGTTAAAGTGTACGTGCCGGCAGGAAGATTATTTACGGTAGCAGTAGTTCCTACAATTGTATTAGCAGCATTTTTCCAGCTGTAGCTGATTGCGCCCACTGCGTTTGTTACAACTCCTGCAGTTACGCTCCCGGTTGAAGTGGCATTGCAGGTTGCATCTGTTTTAGAAGAAGCAGCCAGCGCTAAAGCTGCAGGTTCAGTAATGGTAACTGAATTAGTTCTGCTGAAGCAGTTGTCTGTTACTGTTAAGGTATAAGTTCCGGCAGGAAGGTTGCTTACTGTGGCAGTCGTTCCAACCTCAGTATTAGCAGCGTTTTTCCAGCTGTAGTTTATCGTACCCACAGCGTTTGTTACCGCCCCTGCAGTCACACTTCCTGTTGAAGCAGCATTACAGCTTGCATCAGTTTTGCTTGAAGCTGCAAGTGCTAGCGCAGCAGGTTGGGCGATGGTAACGGTGTTGATTAAGGCAGAACAGTTGTCGTTCACTGTTAAAGTGTAGATTCCGGCAGGCAGGTTGCTTACTGTAGCAGTTGTTCCAACCACCGTACCAGCAGCATTGGTCCAGCTGTAATTTACAGTACCTACAGCATTGCTTACTGTTCCTGCTGTTACCGTACCGCTTGAAGCACCATTACATAATGCGTCAGTTTTAGAAGGAGCCTCCATCGCTAAAGCAGCAGGTTGATCAATGGTAACTGTATTGCTTAAGCTGGAGCAGTTGTCTGTAACCGTTAATGTATAAGTCCCGGCAGGCAGATTACTAACTGTAGCCGTAGTTCCGACAATCGCGCCAGAAGCATTTTTCCAGTTGTAGTTAATAATGCCAACCGCGTTTGCCACGGCACCAGCGGTAACAGTGCCGGTTGCAGCGGCATTACACAAAGCGTCTGTTTTGGAAGAAGCCGCAAGAGTAAGGGCAGCAGGTTCTTCAATAGTTACAATATTGCTTAGAGTCGAGCAGTTGTCGTTCACAGTTAAGGTATAGACACCTGCAGGCAGGTCACTGACAGTTTCAGTAGTTCCTACCACGGTTCCGGAAGCGTTTTTCCAGCTGTATATTACAGTACCTACGGCATTTGTTACCGTACCTGCGGTTACACTTCCGGTTGAAGAAGCATTACATAAAGCATCAATTTTGGACGATGCACCAAGTGTTAAAGCAGCAGGTTCTTCAACTATCACTGAATTTATAGAAGCAGTACAGTTGTTAGCATCTTTAACAATCAAATTATACGATCCAGCGCCAAGAGTGTTAAACGTACCGTCGGCCTGGAAAGGGCCATTATTAATACTGTAAGAATATGGAGCGGTGCCAGCGGTTCCCTGAATAGTTATCGAACCTGTTTGAGTTCCAAAGCAATTAACATCGGTTTTATTTGTTACCGTAGCCAGAAGCAGTGTAGGTTGATTTACATTAATCGTCCCGGTTAAAGGAATACATCCGTTTGCATCGGTGATACTATAAGGAAGGGCTGTTCCGGCAGAAACGTTATTAAATACTCCGCTTGTATTAGTTTCTCCATTAAACGTGTAAGATATTGGCGCTATTCCGCCAGTGGCGACAAATGTAATTGTCGCTGTTTCTCCATAACATTTTATCGGAGAAGTAGCTGTTGCGCTGCTTAAGATTATTTGATCAGGCTCAGTAATTGTGATTGATTGCAATGTGCTGCAAGAATTCGCATCCGTAACAGTAACGCTGTACGTTCCAGCTTTTAACCCTGTGGCCGTAGCAGTGGTTTGCGCAGGTACTGAATTCCATAAATATGAATAACCCGATCCCAAAGTTCCACCCGAAGCCGTGATCGTGGCCGTAGTAGTGCCTCCGTAACAGCTAATAACCGCGCCTTGCGATATGACAGCGCTGAGAGGAGAGGCCGGACTTGTTATAGTTACGGGAATAGTAACGGTACATCCATTGTTATCTTTAACCGTAATTGTGTAATTATCAGCAGCAAGTGCTGAGAAAGTGCCTCCTGACTGGAAAGTAGTACCGTCTTTGCTAAAGGTATATGGTGGTGTTCCGCCCGTAACTGTTACATCAATTTCGCCATCTGTAATCTCAGCACAGCTGATATCCTTTTTCGATACCGTCGATACAATTGGATTCGGTTCGGTGATTACGACATCCTGACTTAAAGAGCATCCATTTTGATCTGTAACTGTGACACGGTAGTCAGTTCCTGAAATGAGTGCGCGATCAACTGTGTAAGGTGCTTTCCCGCCTGTAATGTCTAATATTATGCTACTTGAGGTAGCAGAGCCGCTGCACAAAATAGTTGCGGTAGTTATAGTGAGTTGTAGGGCTTCCGGATTCTGTAATACTAATCTATAAGTTGCAGAACAACCATTCTGGTCAGTAACCGTAAGCAGGTGTTCTCCGGCGGCTACGGCTGTGAAGGTTGAAGCGCCAGGAGTAGGGTGGGTCACGCCATTAAGACTATATGTATAGCCCGGAGTTCCTCCGGTTGCGGATGCGTTTATAGTAGTTGTGCCCGCATTACATAAAATATCAGATGCAGATGCGGATAAAACCAATGCAGCAGGTTCGGAAATAGTTACGGAAGATGATATCTGTGAACAACCATTTGCATCTGTTACAGTTACGATATAAATACCTGCTGAAAGCGCATTTTGCTGAGGTGCTGAAATTGGGTTTCCATCTTTTGTCCAGGTATAACTATAGTTAGGAGTTCCACCGCTGGTTGTCATCGATACAGCTCCGTCGGTACCGCCGTTACAGGTTACGTCTTTGGTTTTTGTGAGAGTAACTGCCAGGAGAGTAGGCTCAGTAATGGTAACTGAATTGGTAAGGGTAGAGCAGTTGTCGCTTACGGTTAAAGTGTACGTGCCGGCAGGAAGATTATTTACGGTAGCAGTAGTTCCTACAATTGTATTAGCAGCATTTTTCCAGCTGTAGCTGATTGCGCCCACTGCGTTTGTTACAACTCCTGCAGTTACGCTCCCGGTTGAAGTGGCATTGCAGGTTGCATCTGTTTTAGAAGAAGCAGCCAGCGCTAAAGCTGCAGGTTCAGTAATGGTAACTGAATTAGTTCTGCTGAAGCAGTTGTCTGTTACTGTTAAGGTATAAGTTCCGGCAGGAAGGTTGCTTACTGTGGCAGTCGTTCCAACCTCAGTATTAGCAGCGTTTTTCCAGCTGTAGTTTATCGTACCCACAGCGTTTGTTACCGCCCCTGCAGTCACACTTCCTGTTGAAGCAGCATTACAGCTTGCATCAGTTTTGCTTGAAGCTGCAAGTGCTAGCGCAGCAGGTTGGGCGATGGTAACGGTGTTGATTAAGGCAGAACAGTTGTCGTTCACTGTTAAAGTGTAGATTCCGGCAGGCAGGTTGCTTACTGTAGCAGTTGTTCCAACCACCGTACCAGCAGCATTGGTCCAGCTGTAATTTACAGTACCTACAGCATTGCTTACTGTTCCTGCTGTTACCGTACCGCTTGAAGCACCATTACATAATGCGTCAGTTTTAGAAGGAGCCTCCATCGCTAAAGCAGCAGGTTGATCAATGGTAACTGTATTGCTTAAGCTGGAGCAGTTGTCTGTAACCGTTAATGTATAAGTCCCGGCAGGCAGATTACTAACTGTAGCCGTAGTTCCGACAATCGCGCCAGAAGCATTTTTCCAGTTGTAGTTAATAATGCCAACCGCGTTTGCCACGGCACCAGCGGTAACAGTGCCGGTTGCAGCGGCATTACACAAAGCGTCTGTTTTGGAAGAAGCCGCAAGAGTAAGGGCAGCAGGTTCTTCAATAGTTACAATATTGCTTAGAGTCGAGCAGTTGTCGTTCACAGTTAAGGTATAGACACCTGCAGGCAGGTCACTGACAGTTTCAGTAGTTCCTACCACGGTTCCGGAAGCGTTTTTCCAGCTGTATATTACAGTACCTACGGCATTTGTTACCGTACCTGCGGTTACACTTCCATCATTTCCACCGCGACAGGTTACATCAGTTTTAGAAGAAACTGCCAGAGCTAAGGCAGCTGGTTCAGCAATGGTAACAGTATTCGTTAAGTTCGAGCAGTCATCTGTTACGGTTAAAGTATAAGTGCCTGCAGGAAGGTTGCTTACGGTTGCTGTAGTTCCCACAATAGTGTTTGCAGCATTTTTCCAGCTGTAGTTAACCGCCCCAACAGGATTGGTGACGGTTCCCGCAGTAATTGTTCCGTCAGAAGCGCCGTGACAGAAAGCATCCGTTTTGTATGAAGAGCCAAGTACTAAAGCCGGAGGTTCAGCAATGGTCACTGTATTCGATAAACTCGAACAGTTATCAGTTACGGTTAAAGTATAAGCTCCTGCTGGTAGGTTATTTACCGTAGGCGTTGTTCCTACCACACTTCCTGAGGCATTTTTCCAATTGTAAGTAACTGTACCTACAGCATTGCTTACCGCTCCAGCGGTCACAGATCCTGTAGAGGCAGCATTACACAATGCATCGGTTTTGCTGGAAACGCCAAGTGCTAAAGCAGGAGGCTCTGAGATACTGACAGTATTAATTAATGTATTACAATTATCACTAACCGTAAGGGTATAAGTGCCGGCTGGCAGATTGCTTACTGTAGCTGTAGAGCCCACTACAATTCCGGAAGCATTTGTCCAGCTATAGTTTACTGTACCTACTGCATTGTTTACGGTTCCTGCGGTTACAGTGCCGGTTGAAGTACCATTACACAAAGCATCCGTTTTACTTGAAGGGGAAAGAGCCAGAGCAGCCGGTTCGCCAACTATTACTGAATTGCTTCGGGTAGAACAATTATCGTTGATTGTAACGGTATAAGTTCCGGCCGGGAGGTTACTTACTGAAGCGGTAGATCCCACCACAGTACCTGAAGCATTTGTCCAGCTGTATTGAATTGTACCAACTGCGTTTGTCACGGCCCCAGCAGTCACGCTTCCAGTTGAAGCAGCATTGCATAAAGCGTCAGTTTTAGAAGAAGAGGCAAGAGCCAAAGCCTCAGGTTCACTTATTGTAACTGTATTACTGAGGCTGGTGCAATCGTCGGTTACGGTCAAAGTGTAAGTTCCTGCCGGAAGATTATTAACCGAAGCAGTAGTTCCTACAATAGTATTGGCAGCATTCTTCCAGCTGTAGCTAATTGCGCCCACGGCATTGGTTACGGCACCCGCAGTTACGCTTCCTGTTGAAGTGGCGTTGCAGCTTGCGTCGGTTTTTGAAGAAGTAGCCAGTGCTAAAGCAGCCGGTTCCTCAATCGTAACTGAATTGGATAGGGTAGAGCAGTCGTCTGTTACGGTCAGGGTGTATGTTCCCGCAGGAAGGTTACTTACCGTTGCCGTAGTCCCAACAATAGTATTAGCAGCATTCTTCCAGCTATAATTTATTGTACCGACAGCGTTGGTCACTGTCCCCGCAGTCACATTTCCTGTTGAAGACCCATTGCATGAAGCATCTGTTTTCGAAGAAGTGGCCAGCGCTAAAGCTGCCGGTTCACCGATAGTAACAGAGTTTGTTAAGGTAGAGCAGTCATCTGTTACGGTTAAAGTATAAGTTCCTGCTGGAAGATTACTAACGGAAGCAGTAGTTCCTACAACAGTATTCGCAGCATTTTTCCAACTGTAAATGGTTGTACCGATAGCGTTCGTCACTGTCCCAGCTGTTACGCTTCCAGTTGAAGCAGCGTGGCATACAGCGTCAGTTTTTGAAGAGGCAGCAAGGGTTAGAGCAGCGGGCTCAGCAATTGTTACCGAATTGGATAGGGCAGAGCAGTTGTCGGTAACTGTTAAAGTATAAGTGCCTGCAGGGAGGTTGTTTACCGAAGCAGTAGTTCCCACTATAGTATTAGCAGCATTCTTCCAGCTGTAGTTTACAGTACCCAAGGCATTGGTCACTGTTCCTGCGGTTACACTTCCTGTGGAAGTGGCATTACATAGAGCGTCGGTTTTAGAAGAAGCAGCTAGAGCCAAAGCAGCAGGCTCATCAATTGTTACTGAATTAGATAGGGTAGAACAGTCATCATTAACCGATAATGTATAAGTTCCGGCTGGAAGGTTATTTACGGTCGCAGTCGTTCCTACCACAGTGCCTGAAGCATTCTTCCAGCTGTAAATAATTGTTCCAACAGCATTTGTTACAGTTCCGGCAGTTACACTTCCTGTTGAAGCAGCATTGCATAAAGCATCAGTTTTAGATGAAGCGGCAAGGCTTAAAGCGGCTGGCTGCACTATTGTTATTTCCTGATCAGCCGTACAGTTATTAGCATCTTTTACAAGAACAGTGTAGGTCCCGGCTGCCAGGTTAGCAAATGTTCCGCTTGTTTGGAAATTTACTCCGTCTGCGCTGAAAGTATATGGCGCAGTACCATTTCTTCCTTCAATAGTTATCGAACCGGTTTGAGTTCCAAAACAAGTGGCGTCTGTCACATCTGTCACCAGAGCCAGAAGTAAAGCCGGTTCCGTTACATCAATGGTTCCTGTTACCGGAGTACATCCGTTTGCATCTGTTATACTGTAAGGCAGGGCAGTTCCGGCGGCAACGTTATTAAATATTCCGCTTGTGTTAGTTTCTCCATTAAACGTGTAAGAGAAAGGAGCTACGCCACCGGTGGCAGCAAATGTTACAGAAGCTTTTTCTCCGAAACACTTTATTGGCGTGGTAACTGCAGCACTTGTTAAGCTGATCGGATCGGGCTGGGTGATAGTAATTGACTCAGTTTGTGCACATCCATTAGCATCTGTAACAGTGACACTATAAGTTCCGGCTTCTAACCCGGTTGCGGTAGCAGCAGTTTGGGCCGGTACGGTATTCCATAAATAAGAATAGCCAGATCCTATTGTGCCTCCCGAAGCAGTAACCGTAGCAGTGCTGGTACCCCCTTCGCAACTTATGGCGGTTCCCTGGGCTATAACAGCACTTAGCGTGGATGCCGGACTGCTTAGGGTTACCGGAATTTCAACTGTGCAACCATTGGCGTCTTTAACTGTAATCGTGTAATTTCCGACTGCCAGGTTTCCGAAAACCCCCGAGGTGTTTGAGAAATCTACAGCATCTAAACTATAAGTGTACGGTCCCGTGCCGCCAGTTACTTCCAGATTGATTTTTCCGTCAGTAAGACCAAAACAGCTGATGTTTTCCTTAGAAACTTCTACCAACATAGGATTGGGTTCGGTAATCACAATATCCTGGCTTGATGTACATCCGCTTTGATCTGTTACAGTAACCCTGTAAGTAGTCCCTGATAATAGTGTAGTGGTCACAGTATAAGGCGCTGTACCACCATTAACGTTAACAACGATACTGTTTGAAGAACTTGAACCGCTACAAAGGATCGGGTTAGTTGTGATAGTAAACTGAAGTGCTTCCGGTTCTTGTATTACCAGTCGGTATGATGCCGTGCAACCATTTAAATCGGTTACATTAATGGTGTGTTCGCCTGCTGTTATCCCGCTAAAATTTGCCGAAGCCTGGGATGGCCCGCCGTCGATGCTGTAAGTATAGGCTGCGGTTCCGCCAGTTGCAGATGCAGTTACGGTTGTTGTGCCTCCGGCACATGCAATATCGGCAGCAGAAGCTGATGCTATTAATATGGCAGGTTCAGAAATAGTAAAGGAATTCGAAACATCTGTACATCCATTATTATCTGTTACCGTAACCAGATACACACCAGCAGAAAGGGCATTCAGATCGGGTGCAGCAATAGCGTTTCCATCTTTTGTCCATGAGTAAGTGTACGCCGGCGTTCCGCCATTGGCTGTAACCGTTACTGATCCGTCGTTTCCACCATTACAACTTACATCTTTTGTTTTTACAGCCGAAATTGTCAGGGCCGCCGACGGTTCAGTGATTGTGATCGTTTGGGTTACAGGAGTGCAAGCATTTGCATCAGTTACTGTCACCTCGTATGTTCCCGCGGACAGGGCATTAAGGTCCGGTGCGCTTATACTAAGGCCATTTTTTTTCCATGAATAAGAATAACCAGGTGTTCCTCCGGTTACGATTAGTTGAATTATGCCGGTATTGGATCCGAAACATGAAGCATCTGATTTATTGTATGCAACATTTATCGGAGTAGGCTGATTTATTTGTAGACTAAGTGCATAGGTACATCCTTTAGAATCTGTAATCGTTACCGAATATAACCCAGATGCCAGGCTGGTTCTGTTAGCAGAGGTTGCGCCATCGTTCCATAAATATGAATACGTTGATGTTCCCCCGGTCACGGCTAAATTGATAGAGCCGTTCGTTCCGTTGTAGCAAGTAACATCCTGTTGTGTTGCTGTTGCCAAAAGCGGCGCAGTAGGTTGAGTAATGGTTATATCAGAACTTACGGTCGAACAACCATTCATGTCGATAACCTTCACTGAATACGTGCCGGCTGAGAGGCCACTTAAGTTTTGAGATGTTGCACCGTTAGACCACTCATAAAAATATGATCCGGATCCTCCCGTAGCGGAAATATTTATGGCGCCTGAGTTATCACCAAAGCAATTGACGTCTGTTTTTTGAGTTAAAGTAACGCTAATTGGAGTTGGATCAGTAATTGTAACCGAACCCTGGGACGAAACACAATTGTTCGCGTCAGTTACGACAACTGTGTAAGTTCCGGCAAGCAGACTAGTTATTTCTGAACTTGTCTGGCCGTTTGACCATAAATAAGTGTAAGGCGCTGTTCCTCCCGTTACCATAACATCAGCTGATCCCAAGTTTTGGCCTGGACAAAGATTGTCGGTTTGGCTGATGCTTAAAACAAGATTCGCAGGCTCATAGATTCTGGAATTGAAATCATATGTACATCCTTTCGAGTCAATTATCTGACCCGAGTAAATTGCAGCTCCCAGCGATGTTCTGGTATTTGTCTCTTCGCCAGTTGACCATTTTACAGTATATGGCCCGGTTCCGCCTGAAGGGGTTACGGTGATTTTACCGGTTTGAGCACCAAAACATTTAACGTCCTCCGTTACGATGCTTGCGCTGATTGGAGAAGCCGGTTGATTAATGGTAAACGATTGAGTGCTTTGGCAATCTTTAGAGTCAATTACCGTAACCTCATAATTTCCGGCTGTAAGAGTGGTTATATCTTCTGTTGTCTGTCCGTTTGACCAGATATAACGATAAGGTGCAGTTCCGCCACTAACCGAAACGTTAACCGCTCCTGTGTTTCCGCCAAAACAATTCACTGGTGTTAAGGTGGCCGTTATGGTAACAGGTTGAGCTGGTTCACTGATAATTATGCCTGTAATCGGGAAAGTACAACCGTTCGCATCGGTTATTGTTACCGAATAAGTTGCTGCTGGAAGTGTGTTTAAATTAGCTGTTGTTGAACCATTCGACCATAAATACGTGTACGGAGCGGTTCCACCATTATCACTGAGGGTAATCGATCCATCGGTCTCTCCAGAACAGCTGACGTTTGTAGTTGCAGCGGTAAAGTTCATTGCTGCCACCGGCTGATTGATGGTAATATTTAAAGTAGCCTGGCAACCTTTACTGTCTGTGATGGTAGCAGTAAAGGGACCCGCAGGCAGACTGCTGATCTCCAGGTTTCCTGAGATCGTATTTCCCATATAAGTATATGGTGCAGTACCTCCACTAATTTCAATGCTTACCGATCCCGTTTGAGCGCCAAAACAATTTACATCAACTTGCGTCGACGTAAGAGTTAACACAGAAGGCTGAGTTAAAGTGATGGATTTGAAAGTGGTACATCCGGCAGCATCGGTTACGGTAACATTATAAGTGCCAGCTGCCAGCCCGGTGCGATTGCTTACATTATTCGAGCCAGATGGAAGATCTGCCCATGCATAAGTATATGTTCCTGTTCCACCGGTGGTAGCTAAGCTTATCTGCCCGTCATTCGCGTTATTACAAGTAATATTTACAGCGGTAGGAGTAATAACTATAGGTGCAGGAGCTGTTATTTCAAATTCTAAAGTTTTTTGACATAATTGCGCATCAGTTACTGTTAACGTATATGAACCCTCAGAAAGATTGCTTATATCTTTCGTGCTGGCTCCGTTAGACCATGAATACGAATAATTAGCGGTACCTCCGCTAACATTCACTGAGATCGATCCATCTGATCCCTGATTACATGTTACGTTTTGTAATGCAGATTGTGTAATTGATAATGGTGCTGCGGGCTGAGTGATATCTACTACCAGTGAGTTTAATTCACATCCTGTATTATCCAGAATCTTGATTGTGTAGGTTCCTGCAATGAGGTTATTACGGGTAGCTGTATTTAAAGATGCATTATCACTCCAAATATATTGGTAGGGTCCGTTACCACCAGAAACACTTATGTTTATACTGCCCGTATTATCTCCATAGCACTTAACATTTGCATGTGATGATTCAATGATAATAGGAGGCTCTACAGAATAAGGAACTACTTTCGTTTGTATACATCCGTAAAAATCCTGCACTGTTAGCAGAGATGAAGTTGCGTCAATAGTCGAATACGACTTTGTATAAGGTTGCGTGCCACCACTGATGTCTATACTGATACTCGTCGTAGGATCAGACCCTGCGCAAATAATATCAATCTGTCTTACATCAATAACTATAGGTAAAGGGTCATTTAATACAATATTTTTTACAATAGAACATCCGCTCTGATCGGTAACAGTAACCTGATAAGTGCCCTCGGTTAAAGTGTTCAGATCAGACGATGAAATAGCCGCGCCGTCCTTTGTCCAGCTGTAGGCGTAAGGACCCACACCACCTGTTGTTGAACTTAACGTTATCGAACCATTAGTTCCACCGACACATGTTGGGTTAACCGATGTAAAATTAGATTGTATTTGTGTTGGTTGAGAAACGTTTAATGTGAGCGTCTCAATACATCCTTTAGCATCCGTAACAGTTACCGTGTAATTTCCGGCGGTAAGATTATTAATGTCTTGAGCGAAGTTACCATTCGACCAGTTGTACGTATAAGGGCTGGTTCCTCCAGTAACTGAAATATCAATACTGCCGGTGTTGCCGCCGTAACAGCTAACATTTACTACGGTGCCAGTAACACTGATTGCTGAAGCTGGTTGTGCTACCGTGACAGTTAAGTTTTTTGAACAGCCTTTTGAGTCAGTTACGGTAACCGTGTAATCCCCGGCCAGCAAATTAGTAAGGTCCTGAGATGTTGACGCGTTTGTCCACGAATAGGTATAAGGCGCTGCTCCGCCGCTTACCGACAAGTTTATAGCTCCAGTATTTGAGCCAAAACATGTTACATCTGTCGTAACGCTGGTTAAAATAATCTCAGGAGTTTGAGCGAGAGTTACGCTTGTGCTTGATGTACATCCTTTGGAATCGGTTACGGTAACGGAATAGGTTCCTGCAGGTAAAGCGGAAAGATCTTCATTCGTTGAGGTATAGCCTGAGGATATATTTGACCATGCATAGGTAAAGGGTGCCGAACCACCGCTAACAGTCAAATTAATGGCTCCAGTACTGCTCCCAAAGCAGTTTACATTAGTTTGAGTGGTGGATAAAGAGATAGCAGTGGGTTGTGTAATGCTGATAATTTTAACCGCTGTACATCCTTTGCTATCTGTTATAGTTACATTGTAGGTGCCAGCAGACAAGCCTGAAATGCTACTTGTAGTAGCTCCCGTATTCCATAAGTAGGTATAAGGTGCTGTTCCTCCAGAAGTTGAAAGTGAAACAGAACCATCGTTATTGCCGGCGCAGCTTACATTTACTGGGGTAGGATTTGAGGTTATTGCTAAAGGCTCATCTACTACAATGCTCGAAGTTGACGAGCAGTTTTTATTGTCTGTGACGGTAACTGTATAGGTTCCTGCGGTAAGGTTTGACAGGTCCTGAACTGTAGCGCCGTTCGACCAAGTATAAGAATATGGTGCTGTTCCACCAGAAACGGATAAGTCAATTGCACCAGTGTTTCCTCCGAAACAGCTAACAGAAGTGATTGTATTTGATAATACAATGGCAGGAGGTGGAGTTAGAGTTATTGTTTTGGTGCTGGTGCAACCTCTTGAATCTGTTACAACAACTGTATAAGTTCCAGCAACTAGTCCTGTTTGATTTTTTGAAACAGCGCCGTTAGACCAGCTATAGGTATAGGGGCTTGTGCCTCCTGAAACTGTTAAATTTATTGTTCCGTCATTGCTGTCAAAGCAGGTTGGATTTGTCGTTATTTCTGAGAGACTGATCGCTGTAGGCTGAGCAATATTTACTGAAGCGTTTGATGAGCATCCATTTGCGTCAGTAACTACTACACTGTACGAACCGGTAGCGAGGTTTGAGATATTTTGTGTGGTTGCTCCGTTGCTCCACGCGTAGGTGTAAGGAGCTGTTCCGCCGCTAACGCCCAAAGCTACAGAGCCGTTTGTTAATCCGAAACAGCTTATATCGGTTTTTACTGCTGATAATGTGAGGACTGCTGGCTGCGTAATAGTGATTGTCTTTGTCAGCGAACATCCGTTAGCATCTGTTAAAGTAACAGCATATGATCCGGCCGGGAGATTATTAACAGTACCACTGCCATTTGTTACTGTAAAAGGCACACTGGGGCCTCCATTAAATGAATATTTACCGGTGTAAGCGCCTGCGCCGCCGGTTCCACTAACAGTGAAACTTCCGTTAGACAGGTTAAAACAAGTAATATTAGTTTGGGATGTTTGGGTTACCAAGGGCGATAGTACAAACAGGTCGTCGATAACCACTCCGCACGGAGGTTTCTTTGTGTCTACATCGTTAAATACAACTGTAACAGACTTAACTCCGACAGGAGTAGTAAAGGATAGCGACTCAGTAACCGTTGATCCGGTATTATTTGTAACAGGTATTGTTTTAGCAGATAAAAGATTCGCACCACTGTAAATTTCGACCTTGAATTCGTTATTTGAAGAATTATTACAATCCACAAATAGCTTGTAATTAAAGGAAAAAAGATAAGTCGAATCGGGGGTTAGATTTTCAAGAGTTTGTTTTAGTGAATAATTGTAGAAATCTTTAATACGTGCTCCTTTATTTCCGTCGTTACTAACGATTTTTATAACGTCACCTGGTGTGGCCGGAGTTAAAGTGCCAATTGAACTATACTCACCTTCTGCAATATTTGAAAAATCACCGGAAGTTACCGCGTTGTTGCACTGTGCTTTCCCTTTAAGCTGAAAGCTTGTTAATAAAACGAATAATACAATAATTATTTTCCCGGCAAACGAAAACGCGTTTTTTGACCCATTAAAGGGTGATTTTATCGTGGAAAGAAAGCTTAATAAAGTAAAGTAAAAAATTCCCATAAAAGCCTTGAGTGCGTAACTGCGCTCTTTATACGGCAACTGATGGTTAAAAGTTATTTTAAAAGCAAATATTATTAGATATTGGAAAATTTCAGTATGAAAGACTTGAGGGGTGAGTTTAGTGACGAAAGTTCTATGGAAAAAAAATCAACTTACTTAAATCACCTCACCCGTTTATAAAAAATCTCTCGGTAGAGTTTAATTAATTTTGATGTAGCAATCAAAGTCGCCCGATTTTCGCTGATAAATGAGTATTTTGGGATGTTATTACAAAACACTTATAAATTTGTTAAACAAGAGTGCTTACCTAATAAAATATATCATGAAAACACGTATTTTAAT